>JAISDF010000243.1 GCA_031265025.1 Spirochaetaceae bacterium | reverse complement strand
CTGCCTATCCAGATACTTTCGCCAAGATAATCAACCCGTCTTCCTTCAATAAGAATCTGTACATCTTTGATATTTGAAAATTCGGTAACGGTCCACACGACCTGCCTGAGCTGGGCTGTATAGCCGTCCGCGCCGTTGGTATTAAACTGAAAGTCTTCGTTAAAACTGATATACGCCGTTGAACCCCGGACCGTGGCGGAAAGTATTCTGGTTCCCTGGGGTATCAGGGTGATGAGCCCCGTGCGCCGTTCCCCGGCAGCAGGACCGGAAAGCAGGGCCCCAAGGACATCCAGCATGGGAGAATCAGAAACAGTCAGTTTTCTGCTGACCGCTGTCCTCAGTATGGTTCCGTCGGTATCAATTTTGACGAAGTATATAGTTCTTTCCCTGAGCTGTGTTGTTTCAGGCGCCGCGCTGTTTTGCCCGCCCGGCGCTGTCTGCGGGTTTTGGTTTTCTGTTGAAGAAGCGCTCCGGTCCGGCGTCTGCCCGGCAGGTGGCGCGTTCCGGTTATCCTGGCCGGGGGCTGTTCCCGCGCTTCCCGGAGCCTGGGTTTCGCCTTCCGGCGTCCGGGGAGGCGGCGTTTCGGTCTCAACAACAGGTGAATCTTCGCTGTCAGGCTCTTCGGCATTCTCCGCGGCAGGGCCGCGGTTCAATATGCGGTCAAACAGATGGGTACTTTCAACCGTTCTTTTAATAAGACCCCGGTTGATATAAAAGAGTCCGGTTACGACGATAATAAACGCCAGCCAGAAAAGACAGCCTAAAGGCTTTTTCCCCGGAACGGCTTTGCCGGAAGCCGGGGGGCTTTTCTTCGGGCTTTGGGTTTTCCGCTTTGCCACTGCTTAATGATACGTCAAGCCGGTCGGGGGGTCAACGGCCCTGTACCTCGCCTTTCTGAATAATTCGAGGAAGTTTTTGAGGCTGACATTCACCGCGCCGAGTTTGTCCTTGTATTCAAGGGGCATGCCAAGATCCCAGAAGGCAAAACCCTGTTCCCTGAGCCAGCGGGCGGTGAGAATCATCTGGGCTTTGCCCGCGTTGCTTTCATCATGATACCCCGAATAGCTGGTGTAGACTCCGCCAGAGATAACGCCAAACTCGCCTGCCTTGAGTTCCCCGTTGCGGTAGACGCCGAAGGCCGCCGGCATGACTTCTTTTTTTCCAAGGGCTTTAACGGAAGCTATGGTTTTGATGAGGGGTTTGGTGAGCCAGCCTTCGCCGTGAACTTCCGCGCAGCGCGCAATGATACGGTCAAAATCCCTGTCAAAGGCAAATTCGTATCCGGGAAGAAAACGCTGTATGGTTTTTCCCTCATGAACGCGGTCAAGAAAAAGCACCGACCGTATAAGATGATGCATGGGTTCAATGATGAGCCCGGCATTGTCTTCGAGACCCATATATTCGGACATGACAAGAAATCCGGCCCGCATGAGATCCACAACAAAGGAGCGCTCAAGACTGAAAGCCAGGCAGAATTCCTCGCCGTACCCGGTTTGAACAATGGCGTCCAACACCGCGTCAAGATCATCTCCCGGAGAAACCAGAATGAACCCCGAAGGCAGTAAAAACATACGCGCCTGTCCTACATGGAGAACTCCTGCCCAAGGTAGACCTGGCGAACCATCTCGTTGGAGAGTATGGCTTCCTTGTCGCCCTGGGCAACGATGAGGCCTTCGGCGATGATAAAGGCATTGGTAGTGATCTCAAGGGTATCCCGCACATTATGGTCTGTTACCAGAACCCCTATACCCTTGTTGGCAAGACGCCTGATGATTTGTTTTATTTCGTATACGGCGATGGGGTCTATGCCGGCAAAGGGTTCGTCAAGAAGCAGGAATTTGGGGTCTGACGCCAGGGCGCGGGCTATTTCGGTACGCCGCCTTTCGCCGCCCGAAAGGGTGTAGCCGTACTGACTCCGTATGCGGGCTATACCGAATTCCTCAAGGAGCTCTTCTACCTTGCTTCGCTGTTCCTCTCTGGAAAGGTCCTTGCGGCTTTCCATAATTGCCATGATATTTTGTTCTACGGTAAGTTTGCGGAATATGGACGCTTCCTGGGGAAGGTAGGCTATGCCGGCGCGGGCCCGCTGGTACATGGGTTTAAGGGTAATGTTTTCGCCGTCAAGAAGGACAATGCCGCCGCTGGGTTTATGAAAACCTACCACCATATAAAAGATAGTGGTTTTCCCCGCGCCGTTGGGCCCCAAAAGGCCGGTAATGTCGCCGTTCTCCATGGAAAAGCTGACGCCCCGGACCACTTCTTTACGGCCAAAAAATTTATGGAGTTCAGCCAGTTCAAGCACATGGCGGGGCGGCATTTCCGCCTGAGGGTCAGCCGCCGGGAGCATATCCTCTGCCACCGCCTATTCCTTTATGGAACCTGAAACCGCGCCTTCCATAATGACATCCTCGGTCTCAAGATCAACCTGCATGCGTTCGGCCCGTAATTCATCTCCCTTTTTATATACTACCGGAAAGCCCGAAAGGTCCAGGGATTTTTCGTTCCGCCGGTACAGGGCATATTCGGAACGGCATGCCAGTTCATCCTTAAAAAGGCGTACCGACACCTGAATTATCGCGGTCCCGGTTTCGTCATTGTATTCGATGAAGCGGCCCCGGGCCACCACTCCGTTTTGGGTATCCTCCATGGTTGAATTCCCTTCAAGCCTGGCTATCTTGAGTGTGCGGTCATAGCGGAGCCGGTCGGTCTCAAAGAGGATGCCCTGTTCATCATCCCTGCCCCGGACATGGCCCTGGCAGTCGATAAACTCATTGTCGGCGCCCTGAAGCTCAATGCGGTCGGCCTGGAGTATCAGGTTATCCGAGCGCACCTCGGCGGAACCCTGGAGTATGGTTATTTCCCGTCCCGATGCCCTGCCGCCGCTCATGCGGTCGGCCTTAAAGGTAAAGATATCCGCCCAAACGGAGAAAATGAGAAGCGCCGATAGGAAAACCAGAAAAAACACCCTCATTATTTACCAAAATAACACAAATTTGGGGTATAATACAAGGAGTAAGGAACCTTGAATATGAGGGAAAAGGGAATCGTAACAAAACTAACGGGCGATACGGCGATAGTCATGGTTGAAAGGCTGGAAAACACCGGCTGCGGATGCGGAAACTGCGTCAGGAAAAACACAACCCTGATAGAAGCCCGCAACAACTGCAATGCCCGCCTTAATGACCGGGTTTATCTTGAATCAGACTTCGACTGGGCAAAATACCGGGGCACGGTAAGGACGGCCGTATCTTTTGGGATGCTCATTCTGGGCATGACCGCGGGGAATGTCCTTTTTCCCCGCCTGGGTCCGGCTGCTGTTCCCTGCTCCGTTGCCCTGGGATTTATCCTGGCCGCGGCGGCCTTTTGGGGAATAACAAAAATCTTTAAGCGGAAGCCCCTTGGCCGGCCCGAAGTAGTGGCGCTGATTTAGCAGGCGGAGCGGCCTTACCCTGGGATGTGCAAATAATGAATTGCACCGCGTGTCAAGAACAAGGGAAAATTATACCCCCTAATAACCCCGATTCAGGAGGGGGGAAATTCAAGCCTTTTAGCCAAAAATAAAAGCCAAAATCTAAGAATTATTCGCTCCGTCTAACCATAGGCCTTGACTTTTTTCCGCAAGTATGGTCTACTCCTGGTAGGGTAACGCGAAATGATTATTTCCGGCGTTTCTACAGTTCTGGCTTCTCGTTTGTGGAATCATGTAATTCCTTATGGTATAAGCATTTACCCCCCCCCCCCCCATTGCTTTTTACTTGAAAATATCACAAAAAATATTCTAAGCGGTCAAGCGGAACTGCCAAAAATTTCTGTTGATCAAAACACTCTCTTATGTCCCTTAAATGGTTTCCTCGAATTCCAGATGACTCTTTATAACAGATTTATCGTTTGTAGATATAAAGAGTGGGCTTTGATGAGCCTTTTTGAAGTTGTCAATTTCGAAAGTGGCTCAATAATTGGTCTTGTTTGGTACAAAATTCACAGAGGAGAAGAAAGTGAAAAAGATTTCCCGTAGAGATTTCTTAAAGAAAACCGGTGCGGTGGCCGGTAGTGCGGCAATTGGGAGCAGTCTTTTGCTCTCCGGTTGTAATTCAGCGCCTAAAAGCGGAGCTTTCGGAACCAAGTCTGATCCGAGTAATGCCCCCAAGAAATGGGATTTTGAAGCAGATGTAGTGGTTATTGGATCTGGTGCGGTGGGACTGCCTGCCGCTATTCGGGCAAGGGACGCCGGGGCTTCGGTCATTATAGTTGACTGTAACTACGATATAGGAGGCCATGCCATTACATCAAGCGGTAACAGCCCTCTGGGCGGTGGAACTTCTTACCAGAAGAAATACGGCATTCAGGATGATCCCGACACCTACTTTAAAGATCTTACCGACTGGTCCGTAACAGAGGTCAACGGCCTGGCGGAGTATCGGTACAATGACCGGGGAGTACAGCGGGCTTTGGCGGATAATGCCGCCCCAGCTTTTGAATTCCTTTTGTCCAACGGCGCTGTGTATGAGGACATACCCCCGGATAACAGTGGCGCCCATGCCACAGGGCTCAGCGCCCGGCGGGAACATCATCCCCCTGCATGGACCCAGGGGCAAAGCCTGGAGAGCCCTGCAGGCAAAGCGGCTACTCACCTCATGCGTCCCCTCGAATTAAGCGCTAGACAAAAGGGAGTTAAATTCCTTCTTAATTGAGCCTGTTCCAAAACCCCCTAAATAAACAAATGGAGATACTTTAAGGCGGCCAGACATAGTACCGCGGACATTAATACAAACGATACTTTCTTGTAA
>JAISDF010000060.1 GCA_031265025.1 Spirochaetaceae bacterium | reverse complement strand
CTCCTCCCGATTTCGCGGAGTACCGCGCTTCCTTTTTGGCCCTCAGGAACACCAGGCTGCCGCCTGAGAGTGAGAAAATTTTTAGCCGCTACAGCGTGGAACCTGACATCTTTTGGGTGTGTATGACGGGCTTTATGCTTTTGTCGCTGGAAAAAGATTACGGTCCTCGGGGGAACATGGCGGAGCTGCGGCGAATCATACATCCCGATGACTTTACCGTACTGGATAAAAATTTTGACCGTCTCCGCGTGATTTTCGGGAATTTTTAAGGCTGTTAGTGTCTTATTATCCCGGCGCTTGATTCCCGGACCATGGAAAGCCTATACTTGAACTTATGGAAATACGCGACGCAAAGGTATTGAAAGCCGCGCTGCTTCTTCAGCGGAATGAGATAACCGAATATCATGTGTACTCAAAGCTCTCCGGGCTCTGTAAGGATGCCCATAACGCCGGCGTACTCCGTTCTGTCGCCGAGGCGGAAAAAGTCCACGCTCTTTTCTGGGAAGAGAGAACCGGGGTCAAGGTAAAGGCTTCGGTCCTGAAGATATGTATGAGGGTGATTATGGCCCGCGTTCTGGGACTGACCTTTACGCTCAAGCGCATGGAAAAGATCGAAGGTACGGCGTCAAAGCACTATATGGCCCTTGTTGATGATTTCCCTGAGGCGCGGGCTTTCAGCAGGCAGGAGGCCGACCACGAAAAGGCGCTCCTTGCCATGCTTGACGAGGAAAGGCTTCAGTACGCCGGTTCCATAGTGCTTGGCCTTAATGACGCCCTTGTGGAACTCACCGGCGCTCTGGCGGGCTTTACCCTGGCCCTGGGAGAAACCAGGGTGATTTCCCTGGCGGGCCTTATAACGGGCATTTCCGCGGCTTTTTCCATGGCGGCTTCTGATTACCTTGCCGGCAGGGCGGAGGGGAACAGCCGGGCCTTTAAGTCGGCCCTCTATACCGGAGGAGCCTATATCATCACCGTGGCGTTGCTCATTCTTCCCTTCCTCCTTCTTTCTGAAAAGCTCCATGCCCTGTTTATTACTCTCGCCGTAGCGGTGGGCATCATCTTTCTTTTTAACTATTATCTGGCCACCGCCAAGGACCTTGATTTTAAGCGCCGTTTTGCCGAAATGACCCTGATAAGTCTCGGCATCGCCGCGCTGTCCTTTGGCGTTGGTTTTGTCCTCAAGAATCTTTTGGGAGTATGAATGAATTCCCTGACGTGTCAGGGATAACAGTTATCTATGTTGCGTAAATATATAGGAACAGCCCATTTCTACCGCGAAGCTATGGCTATCGCCATACCCGTTATGCTGCAGCAGCTTATCATGAGCCTTGTGTCCCTGATCGACAACTTTATGGTCGCGGGTCTTGGCGATATAAGCATGGCGGCGGTAAATGTATCCAATCAGCTTAATTTTATTTTTATCGTGCTCATTAATACGGTCTGCGCCTCAGGGGGCATATACCTTGCCCAGTTCAAAGGAGCGGGAGATACGGGCGGCATGCAGAACGCCTTCCGCTTCAAGGTCATACTGGGCCTTGTTTTTTCAGTCCTGTATTTTGTCTGTTGTCATCTTATCCCCGGTCCCATGATGGCCATGATGACCATGGGCAATGCCGCGCAGGATGTAATCATCGTTCCTGGAGTGCAGTACATCAGGTTGATTTCGTTTACCCTCGTTCCCATAGCCCTTTCCACGGCCATAGGCACGTCATTCCGGGAAACAGGCAGGCCGATGATTCCCCTTTTGTTTTCCGCCGCCGCGACGCTGGTCAATACCTTCGGCAACTGGATACTCATTTACGGAAACCTCGGCGCGCCGAGGCTTGAGGTGCGCGGCGCGGCGATCTCGACCATCATCGCGCGCGTTTTCGAGCTTGCGCTTTTTATAGCCTATACCCGGCGGCGCAGGCCCCCGTTCTTTGTCCGTTTCAGGGAAATTTTGAATGTGAAATGGGCTTTTATAAAAAACACACTGATTAAATCGGCGATGATTTTCGCTTCGGATCTTTCCTGGGTAAGCTCCGAGACCATAGTTACCGCCCTGTACAACGGCAGGGGCGGCGCTGAAACCGTGGCCGGTATGGCGGCGGGCTGGACATTGGGCAATATTTTCTTTCTTGTCTTTAACGGCATAAATTCAACTACCGCCGTGGTCATAGGCAGCGTACTCGGAGCGGGAAGGCTCGACGAGGCAAAAAAACGGGCCGAATGGATTAAGGGCGGCGCGGTTATATTCGGCGCGGTGGTTGCCGTTCTGGGCGCGGGGTTTTCGGTACTGATGATTCCCATAGCCTTCATGAACCTTACCGGCGAAGCACGGAACATTGCCTTTGGCATGGTCTCGGTGATTCTCCTTTATATGCCCCTCTGGGCCCTGCTTAACGCCCAGTTCGCCATTTCCCGCGCCGGCGGCGATACTGCCATGGGCATGTACGCCGATGTCTCGGTCAACTCGCTGCTTTTTGTGCCCGGCGCGTTCTTCATCGCCCTGGCAACCGATATAGGGCCGGTGCTGATGTTCGCCATCCTCAAGCTCTCGGACATTGTAAAGTATTTTGTGGCCCGTTATTTTCTCAACAAGGAAAGGTGGGTGAGGAATCTTACCCGGGGGGCTTAGCCTGGCCGGAAGTTTTTTTGAAACGCCTGAACCTATACCCCATGCCCTGGGAAAATGAAAACAGCACAAGCGCCAGGGCCGACGGAACGCCGAGCATGACGGTGGCGGGAACGGCGTTGAGTCCCTGCGTTATAAACCCTATGCGCTCGGCCAGGGCGAAAAGTACGGCGGCGGCGGCCGTTCCCCAGATGTTGCGGAAACCCAGATATACGGCGGCAAGGGCTATCCAGCCCCTCCCCGCGACCCCGCCGGGCGAATAGGCGCCGACGCGGAACGTCAGCGCCGCGCCGGCAAGGGCGGCAAGAAACGCCGCCGCTCCCCAGGAGTATTCGCGGTAACGCTCGGGCCGTATTCCCTGATCAGAAGCGGCCTCCGGGGAAAGGCCCGACGCCTTGAGCCGTAAACCGATATGGGTTTTGCCTATGACAAGGGCCAGGACAATCATACAAATCCACGCGACATAGACAAAGGGAAGCTGGCCTGATACAAGGTTTCCCAGGAGCGGAATTTTTTCCGCGACGGGGACGGAAACCGGGCCGGGAATACGCAGTTCCGGATTGCGGAGTACGCCCTTGGTCCCGAACCATACTGTGGAAAGGGATTCGGTAATGCCGGCTGCGGCGAGATTGAGGGCAAGTCCGGCGATAAAGGGATTGGCGCCGGTCTTATGTACAAAGCGCGCAAGGAGGCAGCCTGCCATGCCCGCCGCCAAAGCGGTTATGGTTGAACCGAGAAAAACAGAGCCGGTCCATCCGGCGATGATCCATCCAAAGAACGAACCGAAAATCATAAAGCCTTCAATAAATACGCCGAGAATTCCCCCTAACTCGGTGAGCAGGCCTCCCAGGGAAGCGAGCAGGATGGGCGCGGCGGCCGGCCATAATCCGTGCATCATATCTTGCGCGCCTTGAATTGTACGGTTGCGAGAAGCAGTACCACCGCCTGGATAAGCGATGAAGTTTCTACGCCAAGATTAGTGGTAATCATGGCGGCGTCCGAACCGGCTTTAAGCCAGCCGTACACCAGGGCCGAGGGAATCAGGGCAAGGGGGTGATTTTTCGCTATCAGCGCCACGGCTATGGCGTTCCAGCCGAGCCCGCCCGGAAAACCCAGGTGGCACATGCCATAGGTTCCCGCAACGGCAAAGAAACCGGCAAGGCCGTGAAGGGCCCCCGACGCAAAGAGCGAAGGAAACCAGAGCCGCTCTACCCTGATGACGCCGTAGCGGGCAAAGACAGGCGCGGAACCGGCTATGCGGAAACGGTAGCCCGGACCGGTTTTATGAATAAAGACAAACAGCAATACAACGAGAATGAGCGCAAGGATGAATGACAGTGAAAGGGCCGAAGGGGGAAGCAGGAGGGGCAGCCTCCTTGCCTGGATGAAGCGGGGGCTGGCAAGGAGGCTTCCTGTATGGTCGCGGAGGGGCCCTGAAATACAGTAATCGGCCAGGGGAGTCAGGGCGGCGGAAAGGAGAAAACTTGTAATGAGTTCGTTGACATTAAACCTTTCCTTTAACGCCCCGGAGATTCCTCCCATGCACCCCCCCGCTAAAAGAGCGGCAAGGGCGGCGGCGCAGAGCAGCGGGGTATCAGGCAGGGAAGGGGAACTTACAAGCAGGGCTGTGGCGGCAAGCCCGCCAAGGTATATCTGCCCTTCGCCTCCCAGATTAAACAGGCCGCAGCGGAACGCGAGAACAGCGCCGAGGGAAGCGGTGAGGAGCAGGGCTATGCTGTCCAGGGTATTTCCCAAAAACCATGTTGACGACCATGGTCCTGAAAAAAAGACCCCCAGGGTTTCCGGGGCGTTGTCCGCGTTAAGCGCAATCAACGCCGCTGCCGCTGCGGCGGCGCAGCCCAGGGTAAGAGCGGCGCCCATGAGGGAACGGCGCGCCCGCGCGGGGACAGAGGGTTTTTGGATCTCAGCCATGGAAAGCTCCTACCATGGCCCGGCCTATGCGGTCCAGATGGAATTCAGACCTGACCAGTTCATCGGAAATTTTTCCGTCCCTGAGAACCATGATGCGGTCCGAAAGGGACATGAGTTCTTCTATATCGGTGGAAAACAAAAGAACGGCGTTGCCTTTCCCGGCAAAGTCCCTGAGATGCCCGTCAAGAAGTTTTTGGCCCGAGGCGTCGAGCCCCCAGCCGGGTTCGGCAAGAACCAGGAACTTTACCGGTTCTGCCAGTTCCCGCGCCAGGACAAGGCGCTGCAGCATGCCGCCCGAAAAAGAATCGGCCTGGTTTCCCGGAGAACGAAGTATCCCCGCATGCCGCATAATGGCCTGCGACCATTCACGAAGATACGAAGCGTTCATGATGCCTATTCTTCCCAGGGTGCCCTGTTCGGCGCGGCGGTGGGCGTGAATGATGAGGCTGTCAAAGAGGGGGAGCCCCATTGCCAGCGCGGTTCCGGTTCTGTCGGCGCACAGATACGCGGCGCCGGCCCCGCGAAACGCTCCGGGTCCCTTGCCGGCGATTTCCTTTCCCGCGACGGCAATTTCCCCAGCGCGCGGATTGAGGAAGCCGGTCAGGGCCAGTTCCAGGCTTTCAAGGCCGCTGTCCCTGACGCCGGCGATGCCGGTGATGGTTCCCGGCGCAAGGGTAAAGCCCGCTGAGCGGATAAAAGGCCTTCCCGGAATTTCAACAGAAAGGTTCCTTACCTC
>JAISDF010000037.1 GCA_031265025.1 Spirochaetaceae bacterium | reverse complement strand
GTCCCTGACTTTCTGGCTTTCTCCTTTCTTTGCTATAAGCGCCGAGGGTTTGCCGCCTCTGGTCCGTATCACGACGATGAGGTCTTCGGTTCCGCACAGGGCTACCGGTATATCCGAATCGACAAAGCAGTTTTTCGCGCCTGAGGCATAGACTTCGGAGCTGTCTTTTACCAGGCCGGTGTAGGCGTCCCAGCTCCCTACGTCGAACCAGTCAAAGGCCGCGGCGACCATGACGGTGGACGCGCATTTTTCGGCGATGGCGTAATCAAAGGAAATGCTTTTTACTTCCCGGTAGGCGCGGTCAAGGTCCCGCCAGTTTTCGAGTATGCGCACGCCTTTTTCCGTTCTAAATGAAGTTTCTCCCGGCGCGGTGAGGGCGTTAAAGGGGCGTATCACGTCCGCCGCCTTCCCCCGGAATTCGTGCAGTATAAAGCGGGAGCCAAAGACGAACATGCCGGAATTCCAGAAAAAATTTCCCTGCTCGATAAATTCTTCGGCTGTGCTGAGGCCGGGTTTTTCCCTGAAGGACGCCGCCCTGTATACCCTGGGGTCTTCCGGCCTTCCCTGTTTTTTTACAAAGTCAGGCTCTTCGGGGTTTGAAAGGAGTTCCGCCGCTTCTATATACCCGTAGCCTGTTTCGGGGCGGGAGGGCGTTATGCCAAACACGGCGAGTTTGTCCTGCAGGGCATAGGCGGCGGCGGCCGCGGCGTTGGCGATAAAAAGTTCCGTGGGCTTGATGATATGATCGCTGGTGAGGACCAGTATGGTCCTGTCCTCCCCCGATACCCAGTCGGTGTACAGGGTCCCGCAGGCAATGGCCGCGGCGGTGTTCTTTGCCTCTGGCTCGGGGATGAGGACAAGGTGTTTCAGTTCGTTCTTGCTGAAGATTTCGCAGTCCCGCAGAATCAGGTCCACATGGGCCTTGCCCGCTATGACAATGACTTTGCCGTCGCCTTCCGTATCAATGACGGCAAAGGCCCGTTCCAGGGAGGTCTGGAAAAAACTCCTGCCGTTTCCCGAATCAAGAAACTGTTTGGGGCTTGCGGAATTGCTTGCCGGCCAGAGCCTGGTCCCGGAACCGCCCGCCATTACTATACAGTCATGAACAATCACCTTTTCCCTCTTCCCTCCAGAATAAAACCCTTCAGCGGTTCTGGCAAGCCTTCACTTGTAGAGGACTTCTTTTTTCGGTACACTAGAGGAAGGTATGGATATTTTACTCTTGGGCAGCGAAGTGTTGCGGCAAAAGGCCGAACCGATAGAAGAAATCAACGAGGATATTGTTACACTTGCCTCCGGTATGATGGAGGCCATGCACGAAGGCAAGGGCATAGGCCTCGCGGGGCCCCAGGTAGGGGTCATGAAGCGTATTTTTGTCATTCATGTGGAAGGGGATGTCCCCAGGGTCTTCATTAATCCGTCGATAGTGGGGACTTCGGAGGAACAGGTAAAATATGAAGAAGGCTGTCTTTCCATACCCGGTGTGTATACCGATGTGATACGCCCCGGAGAGGTCAAGGTACAGGCCTGGAACGAAAAGGGCAAGCGCTTCATTCTGGAGACCGGAGGCATACTGGCGAGGGTTATTCTGCACGAATACGACCATCTTGAAGGTGTGCTGTTCATAGACCGTATCTCGGAAGTCAAACGGAACCGCATAAGCGCCAAATTCGCGAAATCCAGGAAGGCGTAAGGCGTGCGCGTTCTCTTCGCGGGCAGTCCCGCCATAGCGGTCCCGTCTCTGGAAGCCCTGGCCGGACTCACCCTTGAAGGCGGCCACTGTCTTGTCGGGCTGCTTACCAATCCCGACAGTCCGCGGGGAAGAAGGGGCGTTCCCCTGCCTACGGATACCGCCGCTGCCGCTGAACGCATCGTTTCCCGCTTTGCCGAAAAGGGGCTTCCCTTTGCCGTCCTGAAAAGCGAAAAGCTCGACAGCGGGGCAAGGGACGCCGTGGCCGGTCTCGGCGCCGAACTCCTTGTTTCCTTTGCCTATGGCCGTATATTCGGCCCGAAATTCCTGGGCCTCTTTCCCCTTGGCGGAATCAATATCCATCCTTCCCTTCTCCCCCGGTACAGGGGCCCCGCTCCTATACAGGCCGCCATACTCAACCGGGAACGGGAAACAGGAATCAGCATACAGAAACTGGCCCTCGCGATGGATTCGGGCAATATACTGGCCCGCCGGGCCTTCCCCCTTAGGGGCGACGAGACCGCTTCTTCCCTGGGCGAATTTGTTTCCCGGGAAAGCGCCGGCCTTCTTGTTTCATTTTTGCGTTCCCTTAAAGGCGCGCTGCCCCAAGGCGAGGTTCAGGATGAACAGGGGGCTGTCTATACTTCCCTTATAAAACGTGAAGACGGCCGCATTGACTGGTCGCTTCAGGCGGGGGAACTTGACGCCCGTATCAGAGCCTATACGCCCTGGCCCCTTTGCGTAACTTGCCACGGTGAAGCGGAACTGTATATTCTGAAAGGGCAGGTCTACGGGGCGCCCGGCGCGGGTCCCGAAGGAACGGCTCCCGAAGGGGCGGCTCCCGCTTTGCCGGGGACCGTCCTCGGCATAGACAAGAATCGCGGTATACTGATACAAACAGGTAAGGGCGTCCTGTGCGTAAGCCGTCTTCAGTACAAGTCCGGGAAGGCGCTGGAATGGCGGGATTTTTTGAACGGCGCCAGGGGCTTTACCGGTTCGGTTTTGGGACATCAGAATAAAAGAGGTGCGAATGGCGTTTAGGGATTTTGATCTGGATTCAGTTGAATCCTATGTGGCCGGTCACGCCCGGCTTTTTATTTCTCTGGTTGTGGGCGTTGTTGTCCTGGTTGGTTTTGCCGCCCTGATGGTGTTTTTTATCGCCGTCAAAGGGGCGGAAGAAACCATGGTTCCTGACATACGTGGCAAGGAACTTACCGAGGCCCTGCTGGAACTCCAGGTCAAGGAACTCTATCCCCGTATTCAACTGCGGTATTCCCAGTCGGCACGGGACCGGGGAACCATACTGGAACAGGAGCCCTCAGGCGGAACCATAGTCAAGGCCGGCCGCCGTATACGCCTTGTGGTCAGCCAGGGCGTTATCATGGACAGGGTGGAGGATTTTCTGGGCCGCAACATTGACGATGTGCGCATGGATATCCAGGCCCTTGCCGCGTCCGGGGACAGCGGCGGCGGGCCCCTTATAACGATCAGGGAACCCATCATGTATGAATATTCCCAGGAGGAGGCGGGCGTTATACTCCAGCAGGCCCCTCTGCCGGGAACGGAGATTTCAGGCCCCACCTCCCTTGTGCTGGTGGTAAGCCGGGGGCCTGAACGGAGCATGATCAAGGTTCCTGACCTCGTGGGGCTTCCCCTGCAGGACGCTCTGGAACAGCTCAGGACTGTTCCGGCCGCCTTTGTCTTTTCAATCCGTGATACGCGCGCCGGGGAACGGCCCGAATCGGTGGTGGCCCAGAGCCCCGAGGCCCTGGCGGTGGTCCCTTCGGATACCCAGCTCAACATAGTGGTTTCCTCTCCGGCTTCCCTTGGCGCCAACGAAGTGTTCGATCTCTTTACCTATGAACTTCCCCGGAATCCGTATCCCCTGCCGGTGCTGCTTGAGGCCCTGCTCCCCAGCGGGGAACGGAAACGCATACTCCAGACCGATCATCCGGGGGGAACTTTCACCGTACCCTACAGGCTCCCCGTGGGTTCCGTGCTGATACTTTCCATGGTGGGCCGCGAGAGGACGCGCCAGGAACTGCGCTATCCCCAGGCGCCGCGGCCCTTTGAGCAGTTGTGAGCGGCGTTTCACGAAAGGGCGCGCTGTCCGGGGCCGCCGTTTTCTTTTTTTTACTGCTTCTGCCTCTCTGTCTGGCGGCCCAGATTCAGCCGGGAAATTCTCCGGGGGGAACGCCTGATATTTCCGGTCCCGAGAGCCTCATAGGAGCGACCCTGGAGGAACTGCTCTCCCTGGCGGGGCCTCCCCAATCGGTGTATCCGGTCAGGGGGCTTGAGCTATGGCAGGACGATGTGGTCTTTGTGTATCCTTCACTTGATGTCTATCTCTTTAAGGACAGGGTATGGCAGGTGAGCCCGCTGGCGGCCTATCGCGTAACAACAGGCGATACACGGGAGCGGGTGGAAGCCGCGCTGGGTCCGGTCTTTACCGAAATCCCCGTGCGGGAAGGGGAATACGCCCTTGTATATGCTATGTCGAACCGGCCCTGGCCCCTTGCGCTGAGGGTGCATTTTAAGAGGGGCATCGCGGGGCCTGACGCGGTATCGGCGCTCTATATATACCGGTCTGATTTTTAGGCCCCGGCGAGGCCGGACCGGGCGGGAGCGGCGTTCAGGAGTGTAAAGACAGGAGATCCCATGTCCAGAATATGCCTTTGCCTGACAGGAAAAACCCTTGCCAGGAATCTGGAATTCCTCAACAAGTACCGGAAGTATACGGACCTCGCCGAACTCAGGGTTGACTGCCTTGACCCTGACGAGCGTTTTTCCATACGCCGTTTTCCCGAAATGGCCGGCGTTCCGGTAATACTTACCATCAGGCGGAGCATAGACGGCGGCCGCTTTTCCGGCGGCGAGGGTTCCCGCATCACGCTCCTGTCCCAGGGGCTGGCCTTTGCCGAAGCCGACAGGCGCAAGAATTTTGCCTATGTGGACCTTGAGGAAGACCTTGATGTGCCGAGCCTTGAGGAAGCCGCCAGGACCTTCGGCACCCGTATCATCAGGTCCTGTCATAATTTTGAAGGCGGGGACATCACGGCAAAGCTCTCTGAACTCAGAAGGGTCGGGGACGAAATAGCCAAACTTGCCATCATGCCCCGGAGTACCGCCGACTTAATCGGCGTGTACCAGGCGGCCAGGGAAGCCGGGGACATGGACAGGATACTACTCTGCATGGGCCATTTGGGAACCAACACCCGTATTCTCGCCTCCCTGCTCGGTTCCTACCTGAGCTACGCGGGAATCAAAGACGAGGAAGACGCGGAATACAGCTCGCCGGGACAGCTTGACCCCCGGGAGCTTGATGAACTGTACCGTTTTCACCGCATAGGAGAGAACACCAGGATATTCGGAATCACCGGCTATCCGTTGCACCTTAGCGGAAGCCCCGCCTTTTTCAATCCCATGTTTACCCAGAACAATATAGACGCGGTGTATGTCCCCTTTCCTTCCGACAGCCTTGTGTCCTTCCTGCGCCTCGCCGAGGAGATAAAACTTGAAGGGGCGTCGATAACGGTTCCCCACAAAGAGGAAATAGTCTCCCACCTGATTTCAAAATCCCGGCAGGTGGATCATATAGGGGCCTGCAATACCATACTCCGCACTCCTTCGGGCTGGACCGGCTACAACACCGATGCCAGGGCTTTCTCCGATTCGCTGCTCCGTTTTCTTGACCGTAAAAATCTTTCCGGGCGGCGCCTTACCATACTGGGCGCCGGAGGGGCCGCCAGGTCGGTAGCCTCGGAAGTCCACCGGCTTAAGGCTCATGCCCTGATAGTGAACCGCACGGTGTTCAAGGCCAGGGAACTTGCCCGGCAGTACGGTTTTGCCTGGGGCGGCTTTGACAACCAGGGCATAGCCATGATGGAACGCTATTCCCACATCATCATCAATACCACCAGCGCCGGTATGGAGCCTGAGCCCGGCGTCGATCCCGGCGAACTGTACAATTTTACCGGCAGGGAAGCGGTGATGGATCTTATCTATAAACCGGAGCGTACCCGCTTTCTTTCCAGGGCGGCCCAGGCCGGATGCCGGGTCATCAACGGCGGCGATATGCTGATTCAACAGGCCAAGTACCAGTACAATCTTTTTATGGGCCATGATCTTGATTCGGAGATTATAGCGAAACTCGGCCTGTAGCGCTTGCCAGGTTGACCCGATGGGTCTATAGTAAGCCCATGAACCAGAACGAAATTAAAGCCCTTGTAGGCAGAAACGCCGTTGAAAAACTTGTCAAAAGCGGCATGAAGCTCGGTCTCGGTACAGGTTCCACCGCCCTTCCGGCGGTACGCCATGTGGGGCTGCTCCTCAAGGAAGGAAAGCTTGCGGACATCAAGGCTGTCTCCACGAGCCTGCAAACCAGCATCGAATGTGAAAAGTGGGGCATACCTCTTTACACCCTCAATTCGGGGGAAATAGGCGGGCGTCTTGATCTTACCATAGACGGCGCCGACGAGGTTGACAAGAGGCACTGGTGTACCAAGGGCGGCGGCGGCGCCCTCCTGATCGAGAAAATCACCGCCTATGCCTCGGCCTCCTTCTGCGTCGTGGTTGACGAAAGCAAGGTTGTTGAAAATCTCGGCCTTACATTTCCCGTTCCCCTTGAGGTCATACCCGAGGCAAGGAGGACCGTTACCCTAACCCTGGAAAAAATGGGCGCCGAGGTAATGCTCCGCGAGGCGCTGCGCAAGGCAGGCCCCGTGATAACCGAACACGGCAATATACTTCTGGATATTAGCTTCAAGAATCCGGTAAACAGCGAAGAGCTTGAAACCGAATGTAACCGCATACCCGGCGTGGTGGAAAACGGGCTTTTTACCCGTATCAGGCCGGTGGTCTTTGTGGGCCATTCCGACGGAACAGTGGAAGTAAAACAATGAGCGGCGAAGTACAGGATATTATAGAACGGGTAAAGGTGCTGCGGGAAATAGCCGGGATTTCGGCCGATACCCTGGCCGGCGAACTGGGCTTCAGCTCCGGCGAGTACAAAAGCTGGGAAGAAGGGAAGGCGGAATTCCCCATAGGCGCCCTGGTAGAAATAGCCGCCCGCTTTAAGGTTGACCTCGCGGAACTTATAACCGGCAATACCCCCAAGCTCAGGTCCTTCTGCGTTACCCGCTCAGGCCATGCCCCCGAGGTAAGCCGGCGGCCCATGTATACCTACTGGAACCTGGCTTCGAATTTCCACGGGAAAAAGGGCGAGCCCTTTCTTGTGGAGGCCAAGGCCGACACCGAGCATAAACCCATAAGCCTCAATACCCATCCGGGACAGGAATTTAACTATGTCCTTGAGGGAAGGCTTTTAATTTCGGTAGGAGGCCGGGAGACCGAACTGGGTCCCGGCGATTCTATTTATTATGATTCCAATGAGCCCCATGGCATGAAGTGCCTCGGCGGCAGGCGGGCCCTTTTCCTCGCCCTGGTATTGTGAGGCATCCATGCTTGAACGTTTTCTGTCCCGTGATCAGTTTGATTCCTATGAGGATTTCTTTGCCAATTTTTCGGTAAAGGTTCCTGATCATTTCAATTTTGCCTATGATGTCCTTGACCGGCTTGCCTCGGAGCGGGGAGGGGAACGGGCCCTGGTTTGGTGCGACGAAGCCGGCGCCGGGGCCGAATTTACCTTTGCCGATATGAAGCGCCTCTCCGACAAGGCCGCCAATGTTCTTGTCAAAGGCGGCGTAAAAAAAGGCGACCCTGTCATGGTGATTCTCAAGCGGCGTCATGAATACTGGCCGGTGCTGCTTGCCCTTCACAAGATAGGGGCCATCGGCATACCCGCCACGCATCTCCTTACCGTCAAGGACATCATATACCGCTGCGCGTCGGCGGACATTACGGGCATCATCTGCGTGGATGACGCCGAACTCATGTGCCGGGTTGACGAGGCGGAGGCAAAGCTGGAACGGGATTCCCGCGCCTCCGGAACAAGCACCCTCGCGTACAAGGCCTTTGTCCGTTCTGTCCATACACCGGCCGATTCCGACCCCGCGTCCGGGGCCGAAGAAATTTTCAGGCGGCGGAACGGCGGGGACCCGGGCCATTCCCCGGAGGGTGTCTTTGGAGACCTTGTTCCCTGGACCGACTTTAACGCCCGCATGGCTGAGGCTTCTGAAAATTTTAGCCGGCCCCCGGAACGCAACGCCAATGACGACATCATGCTGCTCTATTTTACATCGGGAACCACCGGCATGCCGAAAATGGTGCGCCATAACTATGTCTATCCCCTGGGGCATATACTGACAGCCAAATACTGGCAGCTCGTAAAAGACGGCGGACTTCATCTTACCGTGGCCGACACCGGCTGGGCAAAGGCCGCCTGGGGAAAAATTTACGGACAGTGGATATGCGGCGCGGCGGTATTTGTATATGACTACGACCGCTTTGATCCGGCCGCGATGCTCTCTGTTATCAGCAGGCACCGGGTTACTTCATTCTGCGCCCCGCCGACCATTTACCGCTTCTTCATAAAGGAAGAACTTGGGGCATACGACTTGTCGGCCCTTGAGTCCTGCTGTGTCGCCGGAGAGCCCCTCAATCCCGAAATCTACGATCAGTTCCTGGCCGCCACGGGGAAAAAACTCCGGGAAGGCTACGGCCAGACCGAACTTACCCTGACCCTTGCCACCTATCCGTGGATGAAGAACAAACCCGGCTCCATGGGCCTGCCCTCTCCGGGTTATGACATTGACCTCATACGCGACGACGGGACATCCTGCGACATGGGCGAGGAAGGCCAGCTTGTGGTACGAACCGGCGGCGGCGGACCCCTGGGTCTTTTCGGCGGTTATTACCGGGACGAAAAACTTACCAGGTCGGTATGGCATGACGATATTTACTATACCGGAGACATGGCCTGGCGGGACGAGGACGGCTATTACTGGTTTGTGGGCCGTTCCGATGACGTGATAAAAAGTTCAGGGTACCGCATAGGCCCCTTTGAGGTTGAAAGCGCCCTGCTGGAACACCCCGCGGTGCTCGAATGTGCCGTTACCGGGGCGCCTGATCCGGACAGGGGCACGGTGGTCAAGGCCACCGTCATACTGGCAAAGGGCTGGACCGCTTCGGATGAACTGAAAAAAGAACTCCAGGACCATGTCAAAAAAACCACCGCCGCCTACAAATATCCACGTATCGTGGAATTTGTAGACGAACTCCCCAAAACCATCAGCGGAAAGATACGCCGCCTTGAGATACGGGAAGGGGACAGGGGCGAATAGGGGCCTAGCGAAGAAGCCGCCCGCCCCTCGGTGTCAGAAGGCCCCGCAGCGCTTTCCCTGACAGTTTGGCTTCAATGGAACCCATCACGTAGGGAGTTATCTCGTAGGTATCCCACTGGAATATCAGCTTCCCGCCGCTCAGGTAAAAGTCCCCGGAAAGAGAAGCGTCGTCGTTGAAAAAGTTCGCCTTGGTAAGGGAAGTTGAAGGACCAAGACCGTAGGCGGCTCTGAGCGCTTCGTTTACAAGGGCCGTAAGCTCGCCTTTCTTTTCTTCCTGAATAAGGTCCTCAAGGACAAGATACTTTCCTTCCCGGATGTCAAAGACAAAATACTGGATTTCGCTGTTGCCGTGGGCGCCGCCGGTATAGTAGTAGCGTTCCCGCACTATGCTCAGATACTCGGGGCTCCGGTCTTTTACGCTGAACTCTTCCAGGTATTCCCAGCCGGTACTTGCCTCGCCCGCTCTGTTTGTCTCCCCTCCCTGCTCAGGCGCTTCGTCGCGCAGCCGCGTGGCAAAGGCCTCGGCTGTTTTGTCCGCGTATATTATGGGATCGTTCCCCATATAAAGCGCTTCTTCGACCAGGGCTTTAAGAGGCCAGGACGAATCAAATTCAAGAAGGGTGAAGCTGAAGGCTGTGCCGGGACTGCCGGAACCGGCCGGGGTCTTTACATCCTCGTAGGTGAAAGGACTGATCAGCTTATCCCCGTCGGAATGGCTTTGGCCTCCCGCGCAGGAAAAAAGAAGAAAAAGGGTTGCGCAGCACGCTAACCCTGACAGGAGGCCCATTCGGGACCCGATGCGCCGCCGGCATCCGGGCCGGGCAGCGCTTTTGGTACTGTTCACAAAAATGGTGTTCATGTACCCTAATATAGCGGCGGCCTTTTGGCAAAGACAAGGGTTTTTGGACAAATTAGCGTTTTTAGACAAAAATTTTCGTGTTTTGTGTGTTAGGGTTTGTGCATAGGCATTTACATTTCCCCCGCGCTCCGCCGATGATTAAAGCGTGAAAACTGGAGCGCCGGTTCTGGATTCCTTTATTGATGATTTCCGCGGTTTTGAAAGTTTATTCACCGGGCCTGGCTTTATTCAAAGGAATTATAAAAAGGATAGTTTTCTCAACGACGAGGCAAACTACGGTAAATGGCAGTACTACATCGTCCGGGGTTTTGTGGAAGCGGTTTATCCGGATGAAGAAGGCGCCAATCATATGCTTTTTCAAAAACCCAAAGGGTCCATTGTTCCGCTCAATTACACGGAGCCTGCATGTCTCACCTATTCTGAAAATATCTACCTGCGGGCCATAGAAGACACGCGGGTGATTGAATTTTCCACCGAACTTCTCCGCCGCCTTATTCATAGCCGTCCTGATTTTGCCCTCAAATGTCTTGAACATAAAGACAAAGATGCCAATTTGTCCTATTACCGCGTCTTGACCCTCCTCTTGCCCGACTCTTTTAAAAAAGTGTGCAGATTACTTAATGATTTCTATAACGGAA
>JAISDF010000011.1 GCA_031265025.1 Spirochaetaceae bacterium | reverse complement strand
GGTAAGCACATCGGCATACGTCCTGGCATTGATTTTGATCCGGGCAAACATACCGGCGTTTATACGGCTGTCGTTCCGGTCAAAGGCGAGGGTTATTAGTTTGGTCCGTGAGGCGGCGTCTAAAACCGGCGAAACATGGCTGACCGTTGCGGAGAAAATTTCCCCCGGATACGCCGGCAGGGTTACTTCCGCCTTGAGCCCTGGTCTGAGCTGGGCGATTTCCCGTTCCGGTATACGGGCGATAATTTCGAGATTGCCGGTTACGGACAGGGTGGCGATGCTTGTGCCCGGGCTTACGGTTGTCCCCGCCGAAAGGGGTATTTGCGACACGGTCCCGGAGATCGGCGCGTATACCGGACTGCTCATATAGTTTGTACCCGGTTTTGACGGGTCAACTTCGGCGACAATATCGCCCCTGCGAACCTGTGATCCCAGGGCAACATTAACCCGGATCAGTTTTCCTGACACATCGGGGAAAACACCGGCCTCCTGGGCGCTTACAATGTCGCCGTTTACATCAAGAGAAGCATATAGCGTCCGTTTTTCGGCGCTTTCCGTTATTACCGAAAGCATCGGGGCTTCGCTGCCATCGGCTTCTTCTCTGCCTTCCCCGCCTGACGCAAGCAGGTTGGGGTCCAGCACAAGCATGGCTACGGCAAGCATAGTCCCAAGAACTATCCCCGCGCTTTTTATCCCTTTTTTCTTTTCCATATTTCACTCCTTCCAGGCAGCATCGTTGCCCGTGTAAAAAAGATAGAATGAAAAGGTAAACCGGGGTTAAAGAGATGTTAAACTTTTGGTAAATTGTGTTAATTTCAAACTATATTATTTTGAAATTGCCTCAACTTTCTCATTTTTTATTGGAGGCAATAATGACGCCACAGTTTTTATCCCAGTTTGGTATTATTAAAAAAAGTTATGCGATATGCCGTTTAGAATTTATCAGAAACACCGCCCTTCGCGGCGGCTGAAAAGGAGTGGAAGCAGAGGATCATACAGGACATGATAATTATGATGTTGCGGCTTATGGTTTTGGCAGTACCGGATTAAGCCATATAATAAAAAAATTAGGATTAAAGAATAAATAACAGAGTACGTCCCACTGCACATAACAGGTCCGTTTCCGTTTTTTTGCCCCGGTGAGGCAAACCGGGTCTGTATGCGTTTCAGGCATCCGGTCCTCCGGGGTTCAGGCCCCCATATCCGGCGGTCCACGCGCCGAGGCGGCCCGTCATTCCGCAACACTCAGGCCAATACAGCGGCGCAAAAAACAGATGGCCGGGCTATTAAAGTACGGCATTTTTCATTATAATAGATAGGTTATGGAAAATAATCTGTCGAATCCGCTCATTGTTCAAAGTGACCGCACCCTGCTCCTTGATGTACACGCCCCGCTGGCCGAGGAGGCGCGGTCCGCCCTGCTGCCTTTTGCCGAGCTGGAAAAATCGCCGGAACATTTGCATACCTACCGGATCAGTTCCCTTTCCCTGTGGAACGCGGCAAGCGCCGGGCTGGGCCCCGGAGATGTACTCAGCGTACTGGAAAAATATTCCCGCTACCCTGTTCCCCTGCGGGTAATGGACGAATTTTCAGGCGTCATGTCCCGCTATGGCAAAATCAGGCTCATCAGCCCCGAAGCCGCCGGGGCAGGGGAGCTGGCGGAAAAACACGGGGAAGACGCTCCGCCGCCTTCCGCAACAGGAAGCGGCGATCTTTTCCTTACCAGTAACGACGAAGCCATTCTCGCCGAAATAGGCGCGGCCAGGCCGCTTGAAAAATTGATACAAAAAACCCAGGGAGGTTTTCTTGTCCGCCTGATTGACCGGGGGAGCGTCAAGAGGGAACTCATCAAACTGGGCTGGCCGGTAAAAGACGAGGCTCCGCTGGTCAAGGGAGAACCCCTTGAGATCACCCTCCGTACAGTCTCGTCTTCGGGCAAAGCTTTTGCCCCAAGGGACTACCAAAAGGAGGCTGCCGCCGCCGTACTTGGCAGCGGGGGCCCCGGCTCAGGCTACGGTGTCGTGGTTCTGCCCTGCGGTTCCGGCAAAACCATGGTCGGCATGCTTGTCATGTCGCTTCTTAAAACCAATACCCTCATACTGACTACCAATGTGGCCGCTGTTCATCAGTGGATAAACGAACTTCTTGACAAAACCGAATTGCCCAAAGAAAGCATCGCCGAATATACCGGCGACTCAAAATCCGTGGCTCCTGTTACCATCGCCACCTATCAGATACTCACCTGGCGGCCGGACAAAGACGCCGGGTTTCCCCATTTTCCGCTTTTCCGGATGAGGCAGTGGGGCCTCATCATCTATGATGAAGTACATCTTCTCCCCGCGCCGGTGTTCAGGATTACCGCTGAACTTCAGGCGCTGAGGCGGCTGGGCCTTACGGCGACCCTGGTACGGGAAGACCACGCCGAGGACGCGGTCTTCAGCCTTGTAGGACCCAAACGCTACGACGTTCCCTGGAAGGACCTTGAAAGCAAGGGCTGGATAGCCAGCGCCCTCTGCACCGAAATACGCCTTGATATGCCCGGCGACCTCAAGATTCCCTACGCGGTCGCTCCGTCGCGGGAAAAGTACCGCATGTCCAGCGAAAACCCGTACAAGGCGGCCATAGTGCGGGAGCTTATCGCCAATCACCCGGAGGATTATATACTGGTCATAGGCCAGTACCTCAGCCAGCTTGAAACAATAGCGGCCCTCCTCAAGGCGCCGCTCATAACCGGCAAGACGCCTAACAGCGAAAGGGAGCGTATCTATCAGGCTTTCAGAAACGGCGAGATCAGAATCATCGTCGTATCCAAGGTGGCGAACTTCGCCATAGACCTTCCCGACGCGTCCATGGCCGTACAGATTTCAGGCTCCTTCGGGTCACGCCAGGAAGAAGCCCAGCGCCTGGGACGCATCATCAGGCCCAAGAAACGAAATTCATATTTTTACACCCTGGTTTCCCGTTATACGGTAGAAGAGGATTTCGCGGCAAACAGGCGGAAATTCCTCGCCGAACAGGGCTATGCCTATTCGATTCAATATTGGACTCTCGAAGAAATCCTCGTCTCGGAAAACGCCCACAAGGAAGATGAACCGTGAGGCCCTCTCCGTTCCGTCCTGTTGAGGAATGGAAGGCCGCCCTCATGATCCTTCCTGACGCCGCGTTCTTTGAACTCATGCGCAGCGTCTTCGGCAATATAAAAACCCCGTTCAACAAGCAGACGCTCCTTGATGAGCTTGCCGGCTTTCTTAACCGGAAAGACATTCAGGAAACCATTGCCGCCTATATTGACAGCGGAGACAGGAAAATCATCGCCGCCATCGCGGTTCTCGGCGAACCCCTTCCCGGAGAACTGGAAAGTTTTTTTGGCGGAGAACTTTCCTACGCGGAGCTTCACAGCCAGCTTCTCAATCTGGAAGAACGTTTTATCGTATACCGCTTTAAGGACGACCAGGTAAGCCGCCTTGCCCTCAACCCCGCCCTTGAAGGCGCGCTTAAACCCTTTGCCCTTGATATGACAGCGCTCTTTCCCTCGGCGCAGGCGTCCAAAAAAGAAACCGCCAGGATTAGGGGAAAACCGGTCCGCCTTTCGGATACAATGCTCGCCGCTGTTTTCGCCTTTATCTATGACCAGGGGAATCTCTTCAAGGCCGAGGGCAGGCTCAGAAAAAAAGTTTTGGAGGAAGGAAAGCGCGTTTTCCCCGGAATAAAGCTCGAAGCCCTTTTGGGCAGCCTCCAGGTGCTGGGGCTTATACGCCTTGATGATGACGGAGCTTCCCGCGTTGATGAGGAAAAGCTCTCCGCGTTTGCCGGGCTTTCGGCGGAAGAAAGGCGCATATACCTCGCGGCGGCCCTTACCGCGTATTTTGAGGAACCCGAAAAAACCAATTCATGGCTCAAACGGCCCCTGGTACAGGCCCTGGCCAAAGTCATGCACGGTTTTACACACACCCTGGAAAAGGGCGTACTCTACCCCCGTTCAACCCTTATACGGCTCTTTCCGCTTCTCTTTAAGTCTCTTGCTGTCCAGCCCAGGACGCAGGAAAGTTTTATTCATCATGTGCTTAGAGCCCTGGAAATTTCTGGGCTTCTTGAAGAACACGGCCAGTCCTACATACGGACGGAATTCGCCGAAAATGACGGTGAAAACGGGAAGCCCCGCGTTGCCATAGATTCAACCTTTTCCCTGATACTCTACCCTGAAATCGCCCTTGCCGATGCCCTTGATCTGGCCCGTTTCTGTTCGGTCCGCGAAGCGGGAACCGCGCCCCGCTTTGAGCTTACCCGGCTTTCAGCGGTCAGGGGTTTTGACCGGGGTATTTCCGTGGAAACCATGTGCGCCCTGCTCACAAGACTGTCGGGTTTTGCCCCTGACCAGAGCCTTGCCTGGACCCTCGGCGACTGGGAAAAACGCTACCATGAAGTAAGTTTTCACAGGGGCCTTGTGCTGACTCTTTCCGAAGAAAGGCGCTATCTTGCCGAAACCGCCGAGCTCTCGTCGCTCATAGCCGGAACCCTCGCGCCGGGAGTATACCTGATACAGGATGAAGACCAGGAGGCGGCCTTTGAGACCCTGGGCAGGGCGGGGGTTGATATCATCGCCCGGCCACTTGCCGCGTCAAAGGCAAAGGGGGAGGCGAAGTTCCCGCCGCCCTATCCGCCCGCGGCGTCCAAATTCCGGGGCGACTTTTCACTTAAAGGAAAGTACGGAAAAGCCCTTTCGGGCCCTGACGCCGGGGAAAGCCCGCCCCGGAGCGACGGCGGAAATGGCGCGGAAAAGCTCAAGGAGCGTTTTCGTTCCCTGCTTTCCGGCATGAACCTTTCAAAAGAAGAAAAAGAGGAACTTTCGGCCCGCATTGAGAGGCGGCTTATACTCACCGGTTCCCAGCTCACTGACGCGTCGGTAAAATACGAGCGCCTTGAAGCCAGGGGCCTTGATTACGCGGGCAAGCAGGCTGTGGCAAAACAGGCCATTACGCTCAAGTCCTTTGTGGAACTCAAGTGGTCCTCGGGCGGAAAGAATGAACAGGGCCTGGGCATTCCCCAGGCCCTGGAAAAAAACGGCGGAGAAAGTATACTGGTACTGCGGACAGCCGGCATATCAGGTACGGAGGATGAAGGCCGGGCAGGAGAAATCCGCATCCCCCTGGCAAAGATAAGTTTAATCAGGCGGATAAAAAAATCCATTTTTGGAACATAAAAAAGCGCGCTTTGACCGCGCTGCTAACGGAGGATACTATGCCCTTATTGCCCATTTCAGGTCCCCAAAACGACGCTGCCCTGGCGGTGCTCATCGACGCCGACAACACCCAGTCTTCTATTATTGAAGGTCTCCTTGACGAAGTAGCCAAATACGGCGTGGCAAGCGTCAAGCGTATTTACGGCGACTGGACCAGCACCCATCTCCGGTCCTGGAAAGATAAACTGCTCGCGTATGCCATACAGCCCATACAGCAGTTTTCGTATACTACCGGAAAAAACGCCACCGACAGCGCCATGATCATCGACGCCATGGATCTCCTGTACACCGACAAACTCAACGGGTTCTGCATCGTCTCAAGCGATTCTGATTTTACCCGCCTTGCCGCCCGCATACGGGAAAGCGGCCTTACTGTCTACGGTTTCGGCGAAAAGAAAACGCCCAGGGCCTTTGTGGCTGTCTGTGATAAATTCATCTTCACCGAAATCCTCCGGGAAGCGGCCGAGGAAGAAAGCGACGACGACAGGCCCAGCGCCAAACCCAAAAAAGAATTCAAGGTTGACCGGCAGCTCCTCAAGCTGCTCAGGGACGCTGTTGACGACATGGCCGACGAATCAGGCTGGGCCTACCTTGGCGGCGTAGGAAAGAAAATCAACAACCGTTCAAGCGAGTTCGACCCGCGCAACTACGGTTTCAGAAAACTAGGCGACCTTTTCAGGGCCATACCCCAGTTTGAAATCGAAGAGCGCCCCCAGGAAAACGGTTCCGGCCGCCAAATCTATATCAGGTGGAAGAAACGGCGGCTTATATAGGGCGCCTCCGGAAAGCCCGGAGCACGCAAACAGGCGGCGGCGTCAAGCCCCGGCGATTATCCGGTAGGCTTCCCGTATGGTCATAAAGGCGCGGGCGGCCTCGGCCTGGCGCTTTCTGTCAAGGATTTGCAGGGCGTCGGGGTGGAACTGAACCGCCAGTCTGCGGTAGGTGGATTTTACTTCCTCCATCGGAGAGCCGGGTCTGAGGCCGAGTACCTTCCAGGGGTCAAACCCGTCGGCCCTGTCTGTGACGACCCTCCCCGGCTCTTCAGCGTCCCGGTACCCCGGATCAAGAAGCGAGCGGATGTATTCGGCTTCGGCGCGGCCGGGTCCAAAGCCAATGAGTGCAAGGCTGCGGCCAATGCGACCTAAGTCCTTAAAGGGCGTCCGCCGCGCGGCAAGGCTTTCCACAAGGAGATCCTCATTAAGCGCGTCAACGCGGGAAGCGGCAAGCCGGCAGTAGGTCTCAAGCTCGGGTATATGATCCCTGCCCCGGGGAAACACCGAGGCGGCGCTCATCAGCACCGGCTCCGTTACCGCCGCGTCTTCCGCGTTCCAGCCAAAGGTCTCGCTGCCGCGCGCCATGGAGCGGGCGAGTATGATCAGGCCAAGGGCGCAGTAGGCGGCCATGCCGGGGTCAGCCTCGGCAAAGGCAGGACGGCCCGGATTTTCAAAATAAGCCGCTATTGATTTCTCGTTGAGAAACTGCCTTACCAGTTCCTGCACCAGAAAGCCCATGAAAAAGCCGATGACCGCGCCTGCGGCTCCGGCGGCATATCCGGCCGCCGCGCCCGCCGCCGGACCGAGCCAGGGGAAGCCCCGGAAAAGAAAACGGGGCTTCCCAAAAAAACGGCCTGACAGGGGGGGACGTTTATCCATGCTGACCCGCGAGGGCAATCAGGCTGACTATAAAAAACACCAGCGCAACGGCGATAAAGACGCCCAGCGCGAGGGGAAAGGACAGTGTCAGTACCAGGAAGGAACCAAAGTCATAAACAAGAGCCCTGAACGCCGCGAACAGGGCGGCAAAAACCAGCGGTATAATACCGAGCATGGGAATACCCATATAGCGGGGACGCTTCACCGCCCTGAGACGCCAGCCCGCGATGACGGCGATAATGGCAAAGGGAAGAAACATCACCGGTTCGCCAAGACGGTGCAGGACTTCGGCCTGAAACAGTTCGGGAATATGCCCCCGCGTTCCCAGCTTTTTCGCGCCGTCAAGGAGATCGCCGACAGAAAGATTCTCAAGACCCCGGCGGGCCTCAGCGGAGAGGAGAAAATCATCATACGATATATCAAGAACAAGCTGAACGCTCCCCTGCTCCTCATCCGCTTCCCCTGCCGTCTCTTCCCAGCGGGGCTCCCAGCGCTGTTTTTCGTTTTCCCTGTCCAGGGCGCGCAAAAGGAGCACTGTACGGCCGTCTCCACCGCCGGATATGTCTACCGTAAGGGGACGTATCTTGCTGTAGGGAGCTTCCGCCCGGTAGACAAGGGAACCGTTGCCGTTAAACCCGATGATTTCCACGCCTATGCCATACGAAAAGTCCCTGAAATTCGAAAGTGAGGCAAAACGCACCACAACGCGGCCCGACGGCAGGCGGGGCAGGGAAAAAATCGCGCCGTTGACTATCTCGCCTATGGCCATATCCATCTCGTCAATGAAGAAAGCCCCGTTTTTTACCCCGGCCTCGCTCATGGAAAGAAAATTGCCCACATCAGGATCACCGGGGCTGAGTTCGGCAAGTTCCCTGAAAATATAATAGGCCCGTATCCAGTCTTCCGAAACCAGGGCATTATAGCCGTCGCGTTTTTTATGGTAGAGCGAATAGGCCTGCTTTTCCTGGTTATTGGGCTCAAGGGAAGCTATGGCGTTCCAGGCACGGGCAGCCAACTGCGAAATCATCCCGTATTCGGCGCTTCCGGGCTCCGAAAGTTTTTCGGCAAGGACGGCAAACCAGTGGGCGTCATAGTAGCGTTCTTCGTTAAACGCTATGCGGGCGCGGTTTGCGGCTTCTGCGGCATCGGCGGGAACCCAGGATACAGACCCCCGCCGCGGCGCTTCCCGGTCCGGTGAGGACTCGGCGCGGCGCAGATCCTCAAGGCCTATATTCACCTGTACCCTGAGCGCCTCGGTTTCGGGGCTTTCCCCCCAGATACGCTGACATATAGAAAGGAACTGCCCGGCTTCAACCCAGGAATTTTCAGCGGCCAAAACCCGGGCCCTTTCTTTTGCCGAGCGGAAAAGATAGCCGTTAAAAACCATTGAAGATTTATAGCCCTGAACCAGGGGACAGACAGCGAGAAAAAGGACGCTGTAAAGAACCGAGGCGATAATGGCCGCCAGTATATGCCCCCGGATAAGATCGAGGAATTTAACCGAGAAGCTCCCGTACTGTTCGTCAGGGACCTTCTGAATGCCAAAAGAGACAATCAGCGCCGAGACCGCCAGGGCGGGAAAGAGTTCGGCGAAATTCAGAAACCCCGTACTGAGCCGCCAGGGTATGGCATAAACCGGCAGCGGCGCTCCCTGACCGGGATAGATCATCCTGAAAAGCACGATGAGGACCAGGGCCACGGGCATAAAGACCGCAAAGGTTTTAATGGCATGGAAGGGCTGATTGTTCCGGTCTCCGCCAAAACGGCGCGCCTTTTTTTCCTTAGCCATCGGCAGGCCTCCTCCGCCCCGCGAGACGGGCAAGGAGCGAATACAAAAGTATCAGCGCGGCGGCAAGGGCAAAGACAAGGGCGCTGACAAAGGGCCGGGGAATGCCGCTTTCAATATATTCATCGAGAATCTCAAGAACTTCCCGTGAATTGATAAAGGTCTCAAAGGCCAGCGCCCCCCTGAAAACCAGGGCGCCGATGAATACATTGGCAAGGGGCCATACGCTGATTTTGAAGAGAAAACCCAGCGAACAGAGGAAAAGGCATACCGAGGCAAGATAGGCGATAAAATAGTGAAAGCCCCGGACAAGAAGGCTTTCATAACGGGAGCCCGCCATGGAAAAATCAAGGAATATGCTCCGCAGGAAATACGGCAGCGGGGCATTGAATACGGCTGACGGCAGCGGCAGGGCCCGGTTTTCCGGTCCCACCGGGAGGCTTTGATAGAGCAGCCCCTGATCCGGTATGGAGACAACCCTGGCGCCCCTTTCCTGTCCGGGGCTTTCAAGAAGCACCATGGAAATATTCCCCTGGGAAAGAATCAGCCCCGGAGCGCCAAGGGTCCGGGGCGTGTCCGTCCTGGTCATGGCGTCAAAGCGGTCGGCCCTCACGGTGCCCAGATAAAGGGCCCCCGAAGCCGAAACAACCAGAAGAAAAAGGCAGACCAGGCTCAGGGGAGAGGGAATTCCCCGCCTTGCCGCGTAACTCAGGGTTAAAAGTACCGTAATATAGACCGCTCCCGGAATACAGGCCCGCAGCGAGGCCAGGAGAGAGGGAAGCAGGGCTATGGGAAGGGCGGGGATATGGGCCGCGGCGTCAAGCCACCGGTCCATGAAAATACACAACGAGAACAAAATTATTGTTATGATAAAACAAAGGGTGAAAAATAAAATAAGCCGCGCCAACCCTTTCACAAAATCAGCCTAGCATGGGTCAAGACGGTTTGCAAGGCTTCATGGATATCTTTTCCGATTATACACAACTTATACACAACATGATGGCACGCGGCGAAATGCGTACCCTTTCCCCTTCCCTTTGAGTCTTGTCTTTTTTTATGATTTTATGTATATAATTCCGCAATTTTGCCGTGATATTTCTTTATAAAAACAGTAGTTGCATAAAATAGTACAAAAATGCCGAAAGGCTTAAAAACTCTGTTTAGTCCAAAATTTCCAGTCAATGGCTTCATTCCGGGTCTTAACATGTTTTCCACAGATACTGCACAATTCATGGTTCATTTTGAAACAGGTAGCCAAAACCCCTGACCGTATGAATGAGTTCCTCTTCGGCGCCGAGCTTTCTGAAAAGCCTCCTCAGCCGGGATACGGTCATATCCGGCATACGGGACCTGTGGTCAAGATCAGGCCATATCAAATCCCGCAGCGCCGCCCTGGATAGTGCCTCGCCCCGGTGGTACAGAAGCGTCTCCAGAAACCGCGCTTCCTCAATGCCGAGCGTTGCCCGGCCCGCCTTCCCCCTGAGGCTGAGTCCCGAAAACTCCAGGCAGGAAAAACGCCGCCGCCGGCTGTACAAAAGGTGAGAAACACGGGCTTTAAGTTCTTCGGTAATAAGGGGGCTGATAAGGAAATCGGCGGCGCCGAGGCTGAAGGCCCTTTCCATCTCCGAAACCGGACCGCAGGTCAGTACCGGAACCAAAGACTCAAGGCCGGGCAGCATATCCAGGGCAGCGGGAACAAAAAGGAGGAGGGCGGCGCGGAGCGGCCACACCAGGGGCAATGTATCGATTACGCACAGGGGAAAAGGACAACCGCTCCGCTCCAGACGCCGCCTGAGCGCGCTATCCGGGCCATAGACAAATAAAACAGGTTCCTGCTGCTCAACCATAGATGCTGCACCATGTGAGTGGGGTTTACGATTTATCCGGCAGGGCCTTCATTTTTTCCTTTAAGTCGGCAAGGAGTTTATCAGCCGACGCGTCGGATTTTTCAAGTTTGGCAAAACGCTTTTCCAGGTCTGAATCGGACGAAAGGTCCGCCAGCTCTTTGGAGGCCTCGGCCTGGGCTTCCATCTGGTCCACCTTGGCCGCCATGCGGTCAAAGGTCTCAAACGCCGCCTTGTTCCCTGTCATGCCGGACATGGTGGTCTGGATTTTCTGCTGGGCCTCGGCCCGTTTTGCCCGTGCAATGAGGAGGTTCTTTTTGCGCTGGGCTTCCTCAATTTTGTTCTGCAGCTCCATGAGGGCTTCTTTGAGGCTGTTTACCGATGTTTTCTGGGCGTCCCACTGCTTCTTGTATTCAAGATAATGACCGTCATATTCCTGCTTGCGAAGCAGGGCTTCCTTGGCAAGATCATCATCACCGGCCCTGACCGCCAGCGTGGCCTTGCGTTCCCATTCTTCCGCCAGATCAAACTGGTTTCGGGTTTCCCGTTCAAGTTTTTTTTCGTCGGCTATGGCAAAAGCCACAGCCTTTTTGGATTCCACCAGTTGTTCGTTCATGTCAATGAGAAGCTGGTTCAGCATCTTTTCCGGTTTTTCGGCCTTGCTGATAGCGTCGTTTATGTTGGAAGAAAAGAGGGTTTTAAGCCTCGAGAAAATTCCCACCGGTTCTGCCTCCTGGAGAACAAAAAGCCTTTCGGCGCCCGAAAGCGCCGGATTACCGAACCTGGCTGCGAAAAGGCTGTTCTCCTATCCGAGGAAGACCTGTCCTGCGTTATCAATCGCAAGGATGGTCTTACATTCGGAACAGCGAAAACGGCCTGCCTTGGTTGCCTTGAGTTTCTTTGAGCAGATGGGACAGGAAAATATCTTGGGGAACATCGTACTTTTTTCGCCGGAAGAACCGGTACGGAAAAAGTCTATTGAATCGTCAAGGTTATCCTTAATATTGAAAAACTGCGAGAAACCCAAGAGCTGGAATACTTCGTATACTTTGGGCTGAATTTCCAGTAGTACCAGATCTCCGCCCCTTGGCTTGGCGGATTTCAGGAAGGCGGTAAATGAACCAATACCGGTCGAGGATACATAGTTAAGCCCGCCGCACTGAAAAATGAGTCTGATAAATCCGGCTTCTATAGCCTTGGCGACCCGCTTCTGGAAATAGTTGGAGTTATAGGTATCTATGTACCCTGTAAGGTAGAGAACAAGACAACCTTCAACTTCAGCTATTTTCTGAAGCTTGATTTTAAGGCTCTCATCTTTTTCATCGTCAAAACCGGGGACGATATCGTTATTAGTCATTATACTCCCTTCATCCTTAATCCCGCTCCAGAGGGGATGAGGCTATTGTAACCCATTATAGTATTGGAAATCAATACACCTCTATACTATTATTTTCTTTAATTTTTGTCAAATACTCCATTTGAAAAACAGGCGCTTTCACAAAATCACACCTCCGTCAATGGGAATTACCGCCCCGTTAAGGCCGGGATGGGTCATAAGCGCTACTCCTGCCCGGGCAATTTCCCCGGGGCCTGGCCCCGGAACACCCGGATAATGAGCCTTGTTATAGGCCTTTGCCTCTTCCCCCGAATATTCGGTATCGGTAAGGCCCGGACAAAGGACATTACAGCTTACCCCGAAGGGGCCTCCCCGTCTGGCGGCGGACCGCGCCACCACGCCCAAGGCGGTTTTGGCGGCGCTGTACACCGGGGTAGTGCTAAAACCCCGTACCGCCGCTGTATCGGTTCCGCCAAAAAGAAGAATGCGGCCCCACCTTTTTTCTATCATACCACATAATACAGATGAAATCAGGATTCCGGGCAAAATTATGTTGAAATTTGTTAAAAAAATCCAGTCTTCGGCGCTCATACGCTCAAGCGGGCCCTGCCTGAAGGGTCCCCAGGCTATAACCAGAATATCGGGGTCAGGAACGCGCTCCAAAAGGGCCCTGGCCCCGGCTTCGGGGTCGTGTATGGCGCAGAGAAAGCCTTCGGCCCTACCCCCTTCCCCGCGTATGGCCGCAAGGGTCTTTTCGAGCCTTTCCCGCGATGAAGCGCCGTGAACCCAGACTTCGGCCCCGGCGCGGCCGAGTTCCCGGGAAAGCGCGCCGCCTATGCCGCCGCTTCCCCCCACAACCAGGGCTTTTTTGCCTGAAAAAAGCCCCCGCCGGGCTGTCCGGGCATCAGGGTCCGCGTCCGCCGCGCCGTGTGCGCCGGGGACACAGGGCGCGGCATGGTTTTTACCGCCTTTCATAGCTTCAAATTATAGCATAATTCAGGCTATTATGGGATATGTTTCTTGAAGATATCCGCGTTGTGCTTTCCCGGCCTGAAGAAGCCGGCAATGTGGGCGCCGTTTGCCGGGCCATGAAGAATATGGGGCTCAGGCGGCTCCGTATTGCCGGAGAAGGAATGCCGGAGCCGGGGAAAAACCGGGGCGCCGGGGGCCTCAACGGGGAAGTCATACTTGCCAGGGCGGTCCATGCCGGGGAAATCTGGGAAAAGGCCGAATTTTTCGACACCCTTGAGGAAGCGGTCGCCGACTGTACTCTGGTCATAGGAACTACCCGCCGCAAGGGAAAACACCGCAAAAGTTTTCCCCTCAGCCCCGCCGAAGCCGCCGCGTGCCTTGCGGGGCGGACCGGCAAGGCCGCCCTGGTATTCGGCAATGAGCGGACCGGCCTTGAGGGGGAAGAACTGGACCTTTGTTCCCTGGCTTCGTATATTCCCTCTGACGACAGCTTTCCTTCCCTCAATCTTTCCCATGCCCTGCAGATTTACGCCTACGAGCTCTTCCTGCGCCTGGCCCCCCCTCAGGACCCCGCGCCCGGCAAGGACAGTACCGGCGGGGACAGCACCGGTGGGGACAGTGCCGGGAGTGGGGCTTTGGCGGGTCTGTCTGGAGGTAGTGCCGGCGGCGGGGCTTTGGCGGGCCTGTCCGAAGGCGGCCGCTGGGAACCCCTGGAACGGGAAGCGCTGGACAGGCTGGTTTCATCCATCACCGGTTCCCTCAAGGAACTTGGTTTTTACCGGCAGCGCGGCAGGGAAGAGCAGG
>JAISDF010000225.1 GCA_031265025.1 Spirochaetaceae bacterium | reverse complement strand
CTTGACAAAACGCCGCTAAGGGAGCATACTGTAATTACCGAAAGGGGAGTAGTTAATTCCGCGGCGGCCAACAGCCGGTGTTTTTAAGGGACCGAGAGGGTTTTTTAAGGCGCCTGGTTCCCGCGGCTTTGGGATAGCGCGGGGCGCCTCATCGCGGGCGCGTTTTCCGGCGGCTTTTCTCCGGAGAAACAAGACCTTTCGCATAGGATTTCCCGTAACAGGGATCTTGTGCGAAAGGTCTTTTTTTATAGGGCGGTTTTACAATTTTGAAACCGCGGACATAAATTCAATGGAAAAGGAGTATTGTATGCCGGTAAAATGGATCGTTCTTGCTTTGGCTGTACTGATGTACGTCTGTATCGTGATTTTCCCTTCAAAGAAATCCCTGAGCGCTCTGGGGGCTGCTGTGCTGGTCCTGATTCTGGGGGTGGTGAGCCCGAAAACCGCCCTTACGGAACTCATCAACTGGAATGTGCTTATGATCTTTGTGGGAAGCCTTGTTATCGCCGAACTTTTTATCTATTCACGGGTTCCCGCGGTCATAGCCGACTCCATAGTGCTTCATTCGCCAAATACGGGGCTGGCGATAGTTGCCATACTGATGATGACCGGCATTATCTCCGCGTTTGTGGAAAATGTCGCCACCGTACTGGTCATGGCCCCGATTGCCCTGGCCCTCTGCACCAAACTCAAACTTGACCCAAGTTACTTTATGGTTGGCCTTGCCGTTATGGCAAATCTTCAGGGAACGGCAACCCTGGTGGGCGACCCTCCCTCGATGATCTTCGCCAGCTACGCGGGTTACGGCTTTAACGATTTCTTTATATACCAGGGGAAACCTTCAATCTTCTTTGCCATACAGGCCGGCATGATAGCCGGGGCCCTGTTCTTTTACGGCTTCTTCGCCGGAGGGAAAAAGCATATCGAAATCGAAAAGGAAAAGATAGTTTCCATGGTTCCCTCTATACTCCTCATTCTCATGATCGCGGGACTCGCCGTGGTATCGTTCGTGTTCGGCGGCATATCCCTTGCATCGGGCCTTTTGGTTATTGTCCTTGCGGTAATCGGGATTTTGTGGTATAAATATATATGTCACAAGGATAACAATACATTATGGAAAATGGTAAAAGGCCTTGACTGGGATACGGTGCTTTTTCTCATCGGGATCTTCGTGGTAGTAGGCGGAATAGCCGCGACCGGTCTGCTGGAAGATTTCGCGGCATTTCTTTCCCGGGTCATAGGGGCCAATGTGCTTCTTGGTTTCATTCTCATCCTGGGAGTGTCCACCCTTATTTCAGGTTTTGTCGATAATGTCCCCTACATCATTGTCATGCTTCCGGTGGCGGCAAAACTCGCCGCGGACCTTTCGCTGAAACCAGAGCTTTATATGTTTGCCCTTCTTGTGGGATCATGCCTGGGAGGTAATCTCACCTGCTTCGGCGCGTCGGCGAATATTGTATCCATGGGCATACTGCGAAAGCAGGGGGTGAACATGAATTTCGGCAGGTGGCTCAAGATAGGGATTCCCTTCACCCTGATTACCGTTACCGTGTCGGCGGCTTTTATCTGGTTTGTATGGAGATAAGCGCGTATGAGAAAAAAATGGATGCGGGTAGTATTCAGGCAGCGGGTATTTGTCATTGCCATACTCCTTCTCCAGATCTTCTTTCTTATTTTTCTTATCGGCAGTACCAGCAGGGTCCATCAGATACTGAGCTGGACCCTCAATGTGATAAGCATAGTTGTCGCCCTGTATATAGTCGGAAAAAGGGAAAAGTCGGCCTATAAGCTGACCTGGATTTTTATTATTCTCATGTTCCCCATATTCGGGGGCCTTCTTTACATACTGTTTTACACCCAGTCAAATCCGGGAAAAATCAGGAAGCTGCGGAATATCATCCGGGAAAGCGAAGAGGCCTGCCGTCCCCTCTTCCTGCTTCCGGGCGACGCCCTCCCCCATCTTGAAAGGAGCCGGGACGCCTGTCTCCCCCAGGTACGGTACCTGCAGAACACGGCGGGTTTTCCGGTCTACCGCCATACCGCGACCGAATACTATCCGTCAGGCGAAACCTATTTTGCCGGCCTCGTCGAAGCCCTGGAAAAAGCCGAAAAATTCATCTTTATGGAATTCTTCATCATGAGCCAGGGCCAGATGATGAACGCGGTCATTTCAATTCTGGAGAAAAAGGCCCGGGAAGGCCTTGATGTCAGAATCATGTACGATGACCTGGGCTGTTTCCTCTCCCTTCCTCCCCGCTACAAACAGCACCTGGAACACAGGGGCATCCAGTGCCATATCTTTAACCCTTTCAGGCCCATAGTCTCGTCGCTCCAGAACAACCGGGACCACCGGAAGATAGTGGCCATAGACGGCAAGACGGCCTTTACCGGCGGCATCAACCTGGCCGACGAATACATCAACGCGGTCGAAAAATACGGCCACTGGAAGGACTCGGGGATTAAGATTGAAGGAGAGGCCGCCTGGAGCCTCACCCTGATTTTCCTCCAAATGTGGAACCTGGGCAAGGTATATGACCCATCCGATTACCAGGCCTTTTATCCCTGGGCCGAATCAGCCTGTACGGTTGTTTCCGACGGGTATGTGCAGCCCTACGCCGACAACCCCAGGGACAGGGAAAACGTAGGCGAGCATGTGTATATACAGATCATCAACAACGCCAAGGAATATGTATACATCAACACCCCGTATCTTGTGGTAGATGAAAACCTGCTTTCCGCCCTTACCCTGTCGGCAAAAAGCGGCGTGGACGTGCGCATAATCACCCCCCACCGCTGGGACAAGTGGATAGTCGCCGTAACCTCCCGCTCCTATTACCGGCAGCTCATCAACGCGGGAATCAAGGTATATGAATACTCAAGCGGCTTTAACCATTCAAAAACCTTTGTCTCTGACGACCAGGTCGCCACCGTAGGGACCACCAACCTCGATTTCAGGAGCCTGTACCTTCATTTTGAATGCGGCGTATTGATATACAAAAGCCGGACGGTAAAAAAGGTAAAAGAGGACTTCCTTGCCACCCTGCCGCGCTGCCGCCAAATAACCCTGGCCGACTGTTCCAGAAACGCCATGCAGAGCCTTGCCCAGGACGTGCTGCGCCTCGTTGCCCCGCTTATGTAGACGGACGCCGGAT
>JAISDF010000159.1 GCA_031265025.1 Spirochaetaceae bacterium | reverse complement strand
AGAGCCGGTTTTATGTGAATTATTTCATGTAAGCCGGATTACTCTAAGGAGGGCCGTCCAGGAACTCTGCAAGGAAGGGCTCATCACTAAACGTCATGGCTTGGGGATGTTTATTGAGGTAGATACCTATAATCCCCATCAAATAAACGCCGGTAAACTTTATTCCGAAAACTGCAAATTTCATACTATCCATGTGCTGCGAAACATAAAACCCGCTGACGAAATTGCCAAAACCCTGCGTATAAAACCCAATGAGAAAGTTGTAGAAGTTCACCGTATCGCGTATTTTCAGGAATATCCAGTAAGCTATATTACCGTACGAATCCCCGAAAAGCTCTATAAAGCCCGGTTTTTTGAGGATATGGTTGGTGACAGTGTCTTTATCCCTTCGTTAAAAAAAATAGGCATTACCATAACCCATACGGCCGTAACTATTGAACCGTTTATACTACAGGAACAACAGCCCCTTATCATGATGGAAAAAGGGGACCTGGCCCTTTCCCTGCGACGCATAGGTTATAGTGAAAAGGAAGCCCCTATTTTTGTTATTAATCATATTATGAATGGCAAATACTCGGCTAAAATTCTAAAAATATCTACTGCCCATCATTAAAGCTGTTCATACAGATCATTTCCCCTGTTATCAACAACCATAAAAACAGGGAAGTCCCTGACCTCAATGAGTCTGACCGCTTCCATGCCCAATTCAGGGTAATCGATGATTTTTTGGGAAAGGATGTTTTCTTCGGCGGGGAGGGCCGCGGCGCCGCCTATGGCGCCAAGATAAAAGCCGCCGTATTTTTTGCAGGCCGCGGTCCAGGCGGGGCTGCGGTTTCCCTTGGACAGGGTTATAAGCGAGGCGCCCAGGGACATGAGTTCACCGGCATAGGGGTCCATGCGCTGGGCCGTGGTGGGTCCTATGCTGCCGCTTATCTTACCCGGCGGCGCGGCCGAGGGTCCCGCGTAGTAAATGGGGTGTTCAAATATATATGAAGGAAGTTCTTTGCCGCCGCTGAGAAGGGTATGCCAGTTGAGGTGGGCGGCGTCGCGGGCAACGATGAGTTTGCCGGAAAGCAGCATCCTGTCGCCTGTCTTAAACCGGCCCAGGCCGGCGAGTATTTCTCTCATGGGCCGGTTAAGATCTATGACCGCCGGGCCGCCGTATGTACGGCCACAGGATGTACCGCCGCCGGGTATAGCGCCATCGGACGCAGTGCCGCCAGGCGTAGCGCCGCCGGACGCGCCGGACTGGAGGGACAGGGCGGAAATCCCGCGTTCTTTGAGCCATACCGGTGGCTGTTCAACGAGGTTTTCAAGGTAAACTCCGGCGGCGTCAACATAGCCCAGCATGTTCCGGTGGGCTGAACAGGAGACTCCTATGGAAACAGGGAATGATGCGGCGTGCCGGGGAAGGCGTATTACCCGGACATCAAGGAGCAAATGCTTTCCGCCGAACTGGGCGCCGAGGCCGGTCCTGCGGCCTATTTCCATGATACGGTCTTCCCAATACCGGTCCCTCCTGATCCAGCCCCTTGACCGGGATTCGTCCCTGTTTTCGCCCGGAACAAAGGCCGGAGCGTAATCAAGAATTTCGCTTGTGGCCAGCTTGAGGACTTCGAGGTTGTATTCGGGACTTTGTCCGCCGGCGACAAGGGCAAGGCGGTAGGGGGGACAGGCGGCGGTTCCGAGGAGGCGTATTTTCTCCTCAAGAAAAACCCCGAACGCTTTTTCTTCCAGCAGGGCCTTGGTCATGGAAAAGTAGGCGGTCTTGTTGGATGAGCCGCCGCCTTTGGCCACAAACAGAAACCGGTAGACAGGCCCTCCTGCGCTGTCAGGGCAGGCGGCAATATGGCACTGGACCGGAAGATTATCGCCGGTATTGTATTCATCAAAAAATGAAGACGCGGCGACCATTGAGGCCCGGAGATTGTTTTCGTTATACGCCAATACCGCTCCGGCGGAAAGCTCCTCTTCATCATCATACCCGGTAACTACGCTATTGTCCTTCCAGCCGTATATCGAAGCGGTTCCCGTATCCTGGCACAGGGCAAGTTCTCCCCTGGCGGCGACTTCGGCGTTCTTCAACATGGTTTTAAGGACAAGTTTTTCATTCTCCGATGATTCGCTGTCATTGAGCGCGGCGGCAAGCAGGCCAAGATGGTTTTCCCGCATATAAAAAGCGATTCTTCTGAACGCCTCCCGGGAAAGGGTTTTAAGGAGACCCGGCGGAAGAAAGAGCCTTTTGTTTTCGAGCCGTGGGATTTCAATATTAAGAGCGCTGAACCGGGTATGGGTGAACGCGCTGAGGATGATGGCCCGCATATTCTAATTGAGTTCCAGTATGTTCCACACCGCCGGGCTCTCCTGGCCAAGACACCAGAAGCCTATGGCCCTGATGTCCATGGAACGGTACATTTCCATACGGACCGAAAGGGAAAAATCATCTTCGTAAAAAACCGTTACCGAGACCGGGATTTCATAGGTGAACGTGGGTATACCGTCGGAACGGTGTACCTCGCTTACGTTGTTTTCCCGCTTGATGCGTTCTATGCCTGAGAACATATAGGCACGGGAAGGATTGGTGTCTCCCCAGGCCCTGCCGTAAAAGGGGAGCCCCATGATGAGTTTTTCCGGGCCCACCACATCAAAGGCATAGGCGGCCACCGCCCTGCACCAGCGCATCGAGGCGATGGGCCCCGGAGCGCTTGAGGACCAGTGTTCATCATAGGCCATGACCAGAATGCGGTCTACAAGGGGCCGTATCTTTGCGTAATCATAGACATCGTTCTGTATGGTCCTGTTCCTGGCGGGGAGGGCCACGGTAAGCATTCTCCCTTCCAGGCCGTTTTTCAGTTCGGCAAGAAAGGAACGGAAGGTCTCTCCGTCCCTGGCCGGAATCAATTCAAAATCTATTTGAAGCCCGTCGTAGGGTTTTGCCGCGAGAAGCAGGTCGTCAACAAGTTCCCGCCGCAGGGCGCTGCCTTCCGCAAGCACAAAGTGGGTAAGGGACCGGCTGTTACAGGCCACAACCATGTGGACCCTGCCCGTATACCGCGCAATATTCCGCCTGTTGGGTACGCCGGTGAGCTTGCCGTAACTGTCGATTTCAGCGCCGAAATACCCCACATCGGAAACAGGATACGCATTGTTCAGGGTCCCCTCCCTGCCGGAAAGAAGGTAGGCCCAGATTTCACCAAAAGAAGAAACCGGAAGCGTTCCGGTATAGGGAGGGATTTCTACTTCTTCAAATGATTCCTCGTCCCCGTCCATTTCCGCCAAATCCTCAACCTCTACCTCGGTATCAGGGAACAGGGGCGGAACCGCCGAACGGCACGAAAGCGCCAAAAGCGCGGTCCAGAGGACGATACAAAAGCACAAACAATGGGACCGTCTTAAAAAACATGAGACTGTCATAGTTTCAATATCGGCCGAAGGACATAAGCGGCTTTACAGCCAATTTCCCCCCTAATAATCCTCACCGGGCTTATTGGCCAGTTCGGGATGCAGCCTGATCTGGTAGCCGGGCGCGGTGAGGCTGATGCCCGCCTCCCTGAAGTGGTCCTGAATGTTCTGGCACAGTTCTGAATAAATCCGGGGAATCATGTCCACGTCTTTGGTATAGACGTTTATCTGGTAACGGCAGTAATAATCATCAAGGGCGGTCTGTAGCACATAGGGTTTGGGGGTCTTTTGAATATGGGAAGTCTTGAGCGCCGAGGCAATGAGCAGTTCGTGGACCTTTGGCCAGGGCACGGCGTAGCCCATGGTCATTTCGGCGTGAACGATGAGCCCCTCTTCGTCCTCGGTCGACGAAGTGTGGTAGTTCACGATGCTTGAGGTGAGTATCATCATATTGGGAAAGGTAACGTATTCGTTCTTGTGGGTCTTGACCCGGACGACAAAGGGAGATTTTTCAATCACAAAGCCGGTGATATCATTTATCTTGATGCGGTCCCCTGTCTTAAAAGGCCGCATATAGGTAAGCACCATGCCCGCCACAAGGTTCCCTATGGCGGAACTTGAGCCAAGGGAAAAAATAATGCCGACAAAAAC
>JAISDF010000118.1 GCA_031265025.1 Spirochaetaceae bacterium | reverse complement strand
GATTTCATCGTCTTTAGGGGCATGAACGAAAAGGCCATTTCAGAGGTAATTTTTCTTGAAGTAAAAAGCGGCGCGTCAAAAACCCTCACCGGCCAGGAAAAGCGTCTCAAAGAAGCGGTGCAAAACGGCCGGGTGCGCTGGGTCGAATTTGATATACCGTAACGCGCAAAGGGCGGGCCGCCCTATCCAAAAAGACCTTCCAGATAGGTTCCGAGTTCCACCTTGATGGGCATAAGATACAAATGAAAGTCATGGCCTTTGCAGAATTCCATGAGCTTCTTCCCGTAGGCTATGTTCCAGTCAAGGTCCGCGCGGAACTGCCTGGGAAACACGGCCCTGTTCCGTGATTCCCAGTAATTCCGGTTGCCTGCCGAAATTACCGGCGCGGTTCCCCAGAACACCCGCTTGCCTTCAAGATATTCGGCGTAAATCTCAAGAAGCCGCAGGTCGAAAAAGGGCTGGCTCATAAAGGCGGAGGCCCCGGCGTCTTCTTTTTCCCTGAGGTAGTCAAGCTCATAGCGTATATTGGTCCTGTAGGGATCAAAGGCGGCGTAGATTTCAAGCTCAGGAAATTCCCGTTTGAGCTTTTTAATGAAGGGAACGGTTCCCGTTTCTTTGTCAATGCCGCCCTGGTACGCGCTGCCGGTTTCCGCGGGAGGATCGCCGGCTATGACCAGGACCCGTGTTATGCCGCGCTCCCGGAACAGTTCCCCGTAAGGGAAGGGCGTTTCAATCAAAAAATCCCTGGCCCTCAGGTGGGGAATAAAACCGAAACCCGCCTGACCGCCTGAGCCAGGGGATAAGGCCGCCAGCATACCGCAGGCTTCCCATGAACGTATGGAAAAGCGGGCAAGATCAGGCACATTGATATAGCCGATTTCGGCAAAACGGGCGGCGGTAAACGCTCCCGCCTCCAGACCCCCTCGGCTGCGGGGCACAAGTTCAAGAGAAACTTCCATGACCACTCCGTTAAGCGCTAAATGATGTCCTGATTCCGGCCCTGAAAGCGGTCTGGTCCGCTCCGGCTTTACGGCCCTCTATAATGACCGGACCACCGCCCGAAGTCCATAACGCAATGGTTTCGCCGGGCATGACTTCCGATGTATAATTGATGTCCAGGCGAAGCTGCTCCGCGCCGTACAAAAGTTCAGGATCAACGGCATCCTCTATCCATTCGATGTACCGGGCGTTGTTTACATGCCCGTTCATGTCTATGTCGGAATACGCCGCCCGGCGCTCCACGGCCTTGACGGTGTCTCCGGTTATGGCGGGGACCGTTCCCGCGCCGTCAGGGAGGGCGTCGCGGCCTTCATTGCGGGGCAGCTTTTCGGCCAGGGTTTCGGGACGGAGGGGCCGGTGGTTCTTAATATCAGCAATAATCCACCCGCTCCTGCCCCGGACCACGGACTTTCCCTTGCTGTCCTCAAGTTCATAATCCCTTATGGCAAAAAGTTTTGCCGTGCCCCTGGGCCAGGTACGCATCACAAGCTCCTCATTCCACTTTGGCCGCCTTTCCATGAATACCGACATGCGGGACAATATCCAGACATGTCCGGCCCTTTCAAACTCCTCCCGGCCAACGCCAAGATTCTCGGCGTGGTTATTCGCCGCGTCCTGAAAAAAGTCAAACGCCGTGGACAGCTTCATCCGGTTGGTTTTATCCACCCCGCTGAACGGGACGGTTATGGATTCCTCAAGTATTGCAAGCATACTTTTAAGAATAGCACATCCTGGGAAACTATAGCAATATGTGTATTTGACGAATTACCATATACCGCTTTATTCCCCGGTAACGGTATATGCAATATGGCGCATAACGTATAATACGGATTTATTTTAGGCCTGGTATTCTGCCTTTACACCCCGCGAACCGCAGGGGGCCCTGTTCCTTTGCTTCTGGCTTTTGTTATAATTCCGGTATGACTATAAGGGAACAGTTGGATCGTCTCGCCCAAGAACGCATACTCATCCTTGACGGAGCCATGGGAACCATGATACAGGGCATGGGGCTTTCGCCCGAAGAGAGCCCGGCGTGCAATGATGAACTCTGCCGCACGCGGCCGGATCTTGTACGGTCCATTCATGAGGCGTATCTGAGGGCCGGGGCGGACATTATCGAGACCTGTTCTTTTAACGCGAACGCTGTTTCCCTGGAAGATTACGGCCTCGAAACCGAAGCCTACGCCATAAACCGTTCCGCAGCCGCGCTGGCAAAGGAAGCCGCGGCAGCCTATTCCACACCCGGAAAACCCCGTTTCGTGGCGGGGGTCCTCGGTCCCACAGCAAAGAGCGCCAGCATTTCCCCTGATATGAATGACGGCGGCAAACGGGGGGTGAGCTTTGACGGCCTTGACAGGGCTTATTACGATAACGCGCGGGGCCTCCTTGACGGCGGCGCGGACCTTCTCATGGTCGAGACGGTTTACGATACCCTCAATGCCAAGGCCGCCATCTTTGCCATAAACCGCCTCCTTAAAGAACGAAACAGCAATGTGCCGGTGATGATTTCGGCCACCATTTCAGACGCGGCCGGCAGACTCCTTGCAGGCCAAACCCTTGAGGCGTTCTGCATATCGGTTCTCCATGCCGAACCCTGGGCGCTGGGCCTAAACTGTTCCCTGGGGGCCGAAAAGATAGGACGCCATCTCAGAAAACTGGCCGGCCTTTCCCCGGTCCTGGTAAGCTGCCATCCCAACGCGGGTATGCCCAACCGTTTCGGCGCCTATGACGAAACCCCCGAAACCATGGCCCGCACTGTCGAGGCTTTCCTGGCCGATGGTTTGGTCAATATCATCGGCGGCTGCTGCGGGACCACCCCCGACCACATCGCCGCCCTGGCTGCCCTGGCAAAGAACTATAAACCCCGGCCCCCACGGAGCGCCGTACAGATTCAAACTGGGTTATCGCCGAATATGCGCAGCTCAAATACACCTACTTGCGGTACTTCGGATTCCTTTGGTCTTAAATACAATAACGACAATACCGGACATGATACTTCCGCGAGTTTCCTTTCGGGGCTTGAAGGGCTTACAATTTCCCCGGAGACGGGTCTTGTCAACATAGGCGAGCGGACCAATGTGGCGGGAAGCCGCAAATTCCTCAGGCTTATAAAAGAGGAGCGTTATGACGAGGCCCTTTCCATTGCGCGGGATATGATCAAAAAAGGGGCGGCGATCATTGACATCTGTATGGATGACGCCCTTCTGGACGCCAAAAAAGCCCTTGTTTCCTTTCTCAACCTTGCCCTCTCGGACCCCGATATAGCCAGGGTTCCGGTTATGATAGACAGTTCCCGCTGGGATGTAATCGAAGCGGGGCTCAAATGTCTCCAGGGCAAGGGCCTGGTTAATTCAATAAGCCTTAAAGAAGGTGAAGTTAAATTTCTTCGCCGCGCCGCTGCGGCGCATTCCTATGGCGCGGCCGTAGTGGTCATGCTTTTTGACGAAACAGGACAGGCTGTTTCGTATGAACAAAAAATTGCCCTGGCAAAGCGTTCCTATGAACTCCTCAGGGGCGCGGGGTTTCCCCCGGAGGACATAGTCTTTGACCCCAATGTACTTTCGGTGGCTACCGGCATGGCGGAACATGACGGGCTTGCCCTGGACTTTATCAGGGCCTGCGCCTGGATACGCGGCCACTGTCCGGGAGCCAGGATTTCAGGCGGCATCTCAAACCTGTCTTTCAGTTTCAGGGGCAATGATCCGGTGCGGGAAGCCCTTCACGGGGTGTTTCTCAAATACGCCGCCGAAGCGGGCCTCAACATGGCCATAGTCAATCCGGCAAGCCTTGTTTCGTATAATGATATTGAAGGGCTCCCCTTGGGTCCTGAGCTCCGCGCCGCCTCGGAAGATGTCATACTTGGCCGCGAAGGCGCCGCCGGCAGGCTCCTTGATCTTGCCATAAAGGTGAAGGGAGAACAGCGCGTCCCTGACGGAAACGCGGTTTCCCCGGAAGAATCCTGGCGGAATGCTGATGCGGAAGAGAAGGTTTTTTACGCCCTGGTCAACGGCATTGATGAACATATCGAAGCCGACGTGCTTGAGCTTGTTCCCCGCTATGAACGAACCCTGAATATAGTTGAAGGTCCTCTTATGCGGGGTATGCGGGAAGTGGGCGATCGTTTTGGCGCGGGGTCCATGTTTCTTCCGCAGGTGATACGCAGCGCCAGGGTGATGAAAAAGGCCGTAGCTGCCCTTGAGCCCCGCATGGAAGAAGAAAAAGCCGTCCTGCGGGCCAAAGACGCCGCGTCCCTGAGCGCCGGTAACCCCGATGGACCCGGCACGCCTGGGAACAGCGCCGAAAACGGCGCGGCAAAAATCGTCCTCGCCACGGTAAAAGGCGATGTTCACGATATAGGAAAAAACATTGTCTCGGTAGTTTTGGGCTGTAACGGCTATGATATTCTCGACCTGGGAGTAATGATACCCTCCGACGCCATACTTGACACGGCGCTAAAGGAAGGCGCCGCCATCATCGGTCTTTCGGGCCTCATCACCCCTTCACTTGATGAAATGATAAAAGTAGCGCAGGACATGGAAAAACGGCGGATGAAGATACCCCTCCTCATAGGCGGGGCTACCACAAGCCTTGTCCATACGGCCGTCCGCATAGCGCCCGAATACTCCGGCCCTGTAGTCTATGTAAGCGACGCGAGCCGTTCCGCCGATACGGCGCGCCGCGTCCTTTCAAAAACCGAACGGCCCCGTTTTCTTGAGGAACTGTCCCGGCAGTACCAGGACGCCGCCGGGCGGCACGAAAAGATTGGCGCGGCGCGTACCCTCATACCCCTCGAAGAAGCGAGAAAAAACAAAGTCGCCCTTCCCTGGGACGCCACCGGCCCCTCTCCCCGGCCCGAAAAGCAGGGCGTTACCGTGTTTAGCGACTACCCCCTTGAAAGGCTCATTCCCTATATAGACTGGGATCTCTTCTATCATTTCTGGGGCCTGGGTAAGCAAAACGCTGGGGCAGGGGACATTGACAAGACGCGCGGCCGGCTCAGGGAAGACGCCGCCGCCATGCTCACCCGCGTCGTTTCGGGAAAACTTCTTTCGGCCAGAGCCGCCATAGGTTTTTTCCCCGCCCTTTCCCATAACGAAGACATCATCCTTTTTGAAGATGAACAGGCTCTCGGTTCAGAAAAGGCGCGGGAAAAGGGCCGCTTTTCCTTCTTCCGCAGCCAGGAAAAAAAAACAGCCTGGGCGCCCAATCCCTGCCTTGCCGACTTTGTGCTGCCCGATTCCGAAGCCGAAGCGGTGGCTGGGCCTGACTGGATAGGCCTCTTTGTCCTTTCGACAGGCTTCGGCCTCGAAAAAGAAACGGGCAGGCTGCGTGAAGAAGGCGATGACTACGGCGCCCTGCTCCTCTCCTCCCTGGCCGACCGCCTGGCCGAAGCCTTTGCCGAGGAACTCCACCAGCGCGTCAGGACGGAATTCTGGGCCTATGCCCCCGAAGAAAAGCTGCCTGTCTCCGGGCTTCTAAAGGAACAGTTTCAGGGCATCAGGCCCGCCTTTGGCTACCCCGGCTGCCCTGACCATGAGGACAAACGGGAGGTCTTCAGGCTCCTTGACGCGCAAAAAAAACTGGGCCTTGAACTTACCGAATCGGCCATGATTATTCCGGCGGCTTCGGTATGCGGCATGTACTTTGCCCATACGGGAACTTTCTATTTTGGTACAGGGGAAATAGGAGAAGACCAGATGGCTCTCTGGGCCGGGCGCAAGGGAATCAGCATCGAAGAAGCGCGGAAAAGAACCGGGAGGGTTTGAGAACAAAGCCCGCGAAAAAACGGCGCGGGATCATTCTTCCTCAGAACTCCGGCCTTCCTGATTGTGCTCCCGCTGTTTAAGGGAGTGCTTGAATATGGTCCCGGTATCCAGTTTGGTATCAACGCCCATGAGCGGCCTGACCCCTTCACCGTTTACGCTGCGAAAAAGAAAGCCGGTCTGTTCATTATACGCCCAGCTCCGCTCGCTGTTCATGATGAAATCCAGAATCACGGTTGTCGCAAGGGTAAAGAACACCAGGGCGGCGTTGTTCCGCTGGCGGGAATTTTTTCCGCCCAGAAGGGCATCCATACGCAGGGACAGCGGATTGGACACCTCAAAATTGTATTCATCCCAGGGATTCTCTATGCCCTGGCAGTGGACATTCTGTTCAGCGCCGCCCCGTTTCTTTGCCTGTTCTATGCCGGCCGCCACGGCGGTAAGATACTTCCGCAGGGAACGCACCACAGGGTAGGCCGGGTTCACTTCCCTTTTGGACATGGGCGGCGGAAAACTCGATTCAAATTTATAATAGGGAAGCAGATAAAGCCGCTTGACCCAGTGCAGTTCGTTGTGTATACGCCTGACATAGGGGGATGTTTTGGATTCCGAAACAGAATCAAGGACACGGCAGTATTCGGTAAGCCTGGGAAGGTATTCTTTTTCAAAGGCGATCTCAATAAACTTATGCCAGTCGCCAATGATATGGGTGATGGAATCGGAAATATCTTCCGGGCTTCCGTCCGGGCCGTTCACCGCGCTGAAACGCACATACCGCAGTCCAAAAAACAACTCTTCAAGGACGCGCATGAGAACCATAATCTGCTGTACCGGGTCGGTCGGCGAGATGAGTTCATACCCCTTTTTAAATTTGAATACATCATGAAAATAGGGGTAAAGATCAGGATAGGAAGAAAGCCGTTCCCAACCCGCCTTGGGAAAGAGAAGCTCCATGGCCTTGAAAGCCCGGTACAGCGCCCTGCTCTCGGCCTCCCGCGCGGCCCGTTCCTCCAGTTCTTCCTTGGTAAGAACCTCGTCGGTAAAGCCCGGTTCCTGGGATTCGTCCTCGTTTTCCTTGGCCTCTTCTTCTTCGATCGCCGCCTCGGTTTCGCCCTCCTTTGGCGGCGTATACACAAGGCGGTCCTTCTCGGTAACATTGAGGAAGGCCTGAAGCCGGTTCTTCCGGGACGTAAAAAAATCCTCATACGAAACAAACTTGTCGGACACGAGCTTAAGGAGCAGGGGGAAAAGCAGGTAGCTTATATCCCGTTTAATCAGCAGATAGGAATTAAGGGCGTTTCGTATCAGGTCCTGGTACTTTGCCTTGGCCTCGCCGGGATTTTCAAGGTAAAGAATTTTATACAGCAGTTTGTAGGAATCCCGTATATGGGTTTCGTTCTCAAGATTCGCAAGTATATACAGGGGCCGGTATACGGCCCTGACTATATCGGCCGTCTCCGTTACTTTTACATTCCGGGGCCTGGCCTGTAGTTTTGAGAGATCGCCTGCAATACGGTCTATGTTCCAGTACCGTATGGTGTCCAGAACCAAAAACGAAAAAGGCGAAACCCTGCGCAGCCGCTCGTTACGCTGGAGGTTATTCCGGGGCAGCATGGTTCTCGTGGCGGTAACCAGTTGTTCGATGCGTTTGTAGTACTCGTCCATCCTGCGGGTAATAAAGCGGGGGCTGACATAATCGGGCACTTCGCCGAATATTGCCACTATGGAATGAAAAACCTGACCGGCTGTTTTGATTTCAAATTCAATCTGGCCGGCATAACGGTCCATCTTTACCCGCTCCCGGTAGCTCAACTGCAAAGGAACGGCGGGGTCGTCTCCGGGATCGGCGGTGTTCCGCCTGATTACGCGCTGTTTGGAGGACGCCTCCTGGGGAGCAAGCTCCACCCGGTGTTTGGGGCTTTTCCTGGCGCCGACCATCACATCGACCGTCTCATGCCGCACCCGTTTCCGCCCGGCGTTCCGGGAAGCCTCCGTAGAGCGCTCGTAACCCACCTCGCCGCCGAGTTTTTTGGCCATGATTTTGGCTTCATTGGCGTCAAGATTGCCTAACTGTTTCCGTACTCTGGACAGCTCTCCGGGAGCGTAAATTTCTTTTCTTTTTGCCATGTTATATCCGCAAATAGAGTTTTTCTCCGTGACCCCACAGGTTACGGATAGGGACCTCGTCTCCGCCGGAATCAAGCAGCGTTCCGTTATAACATCCTATCGGCGTGTTGTAGTCAAAATGAGTAATAATAATATTAAAACCGGTGCGTACTTTTTCCAGCGGGGTAAAGGTCAGATCCACCATGCCTTCCACATCCTGAATCACCCAGGCCGAGTCCGGTCCCTGGGGCATGGTAATGCGTACCGGCGGGAGCAGCGTGGCGTTCCCGTCAACCCACAACACATTCTCGTTGTTGGTAAAATTCTCCCTGGTATGATTTTCGCCCACACTGAAACCGATGCGCCGGCCCTGTTCGTCAAAGCCCGCGCCCGTACACCAGGAACCATGCATGCGATAGGGGAAATACCCCTTGTAATCGGCAATAAAACCGGCGGTCCTTTCGGCGTCAAGACTTATATGCCTGCCCCCAAACACCATGTCACCCCGCACCCCGCCAAAACCCTTAAAGGCATACATGGGCCTGGTATCGGCAAAGAGAAGATTTACCGCCAGGGGAGTGGTCTCTTCCGGGGAAAGGTCAAAGTTAAGGTGCGCCGTAAAGGCGGGCCGCCTGCCTGTGGCTTCAATATCAAGGTCCACCTTTATAACACCGGCATCAAGCCAGTTATGTATCCTGAAAAAAAAGCCGTATGATTTACTGGATACCGAGGAATTATAGAGATTCCGGGGCAGGGACCAGCCGCCGAAAGGTATAACCTTCTTGAAAATAAGCTGTTCCCTGGTCTCCTTGTCAAGGATAACCACCCTGGCCATGCGGTAAAATTTAATGTCCGAAAGGACCGCTTTAAGGTAATAAGACTTGTTTTGAACCGCGAAGGACTGCCATTCCTTGACGCGGACGGCCTTAACCCAGCCGGGAATAGGCAGGGAATAGGGATGGGCTACTTCCGATAAATCAATGGAATCAAAGGCCCGGTTCCAGGTACCCTGAACAGGTTTGCCGTCCTGTATGGGAAGAACCCGCGGGTCCTGGAATTTCCGGCTGTACATTATACGGCGCCCGAGGCATAGAGGAGAAAGATTGCCTGGGTTCCCAAATCTCCCCCGTTGGCAAGCTCCGCCCCGAAACGGGCGCTTTCAACATAGCCCAGCGCTCCCAAAGAAGCGGCCATATCCGCCGCTTTTTCAAGCTGTTCACGGCTCATCGCGGCAAGAGCACGGTAAAGCTGTTCGGCCTTTTCAAGCCCCGGCAGCCTTGCCCCCAGCTCCTTTGCCGCGTCCAGGGCTATACCCATATCCTTGATAAAATGCTTCACGAAAAAACCGGGCTTAAAGTCGCCTTTAAGCATGCGGGGAACAAGATTGGAAAGGCTCCAGCTTCCGGCCGCGCCGGACTCAATACTTTTCAGCATGGTCAGGGGATGTAAACCGGCTTTTACGCCGTACACCAGGGCCTCAGATACTGCCATCATGGTAGACGCAATGACAATCTGATTGGCCATCTTGCAGTGCTGCCCCGCTCCGCTCGGACCCTGGAGCACAATATTTTTTCCCATACACTGAAGGATAGGGAGAATTTTATCAAAAGCCCGCTGTTCTCCCCCGACCATGATGGAAAGGGCCGCGTTTTTTGCCCCCACATCACCGCCCGATACCGGCGCGTCAAGGCTCAGTATGCCCCTGGCCCCGGCCTTTTGGGCGATGCGCCGCGCCAGGGAAGGACTTGACGTAGTCATATCCGCCAGAACAGCGCCGCTTTCGGCCCTTTCGACAATACCGCCGCTCCCAAGGTAAATTTCTTCCACATCCC
>JAISDF010000103.1 GCA_031265025.1 Spirochaetaceae bacterium | reverse complement strand
ACGGACGAAATGACGGAACTGCTGCGCCGGGCCTTGCGCCACATCCCCAAAGACCAGTTGTGGGTAAACCCCGACTGCGGCCTGAAAACCCGCCGCTGGGACGAAGCCTATCCTGCTCTGGAAAACATGGTCGCCGCCGCGCAACGGGTGCGGAACTCATGAGCCCGCCTCCCCGAAGCGAATGTCAATCACCGCTACTTCCGAATCAGTGGCGACCCTGATGGGAGGACCCCAGAGGCCGGCGCCTGATGTAACTATGGCCTGGGTAACGCCGTTTTGCCAGTGTCCGTAGTGGGTTCCCGCCGAATTCTTAAAGACGCGGCGGGTGATGAGGTTGCCGGGAAAGAACTGTCCCTTGTGGGTGTGGCCCGAAAGTACCAGGTCGGCTCCGGCCGCAGAAGCCTGGATGAATTCAAGGGGCTGGTGGTCAAGAAGTATGAGAAAGTCCCGGGGACCGGAGGGAGGGGCAAGTTCCGCGATGGTTTTTCTCGGCTGCCTGAGCCCTATGGGGCGCGCGTCCCTGCGGCCCGTAATATAGAGGCGCTTAGCCGGCGACGCTGTTTCGTCAAGGAGCAGGATGACGCCTGACTCCTTGAGAAAGGCGGCTATCCTCTGTATGCCTGTGGGATCTTCGTTCAGGCGGCTCCGGTCAACGTCATGGTTCCCCGGACAGGCGTAGACGCCCAGGGGGGCTTTGATGCGCCTGAGTTCTGCGGCTATGCCTTCCATATCCCGGACCAGTTCAAGATCGCCGTCAAAGATATCCCCGGCAATGCAGACCAGGTCAGGCCCGGCCCGGTTGACCGCGTTGACAATACGCGCTGTCCATTTCCGGCCGACAGCGGCGCCGAGATGCAGGTCCGAGATCAGGGCGACGCGCAGGCCCGGTACGCCTATTGTCTTGTCCGAGGAAAGGCTGTAATGCCTGGTCTTTATGTCGCGGGCATGGAAAGCGCCGTATACCAGTATGAGCAAAGTGAGGCAGAGCGCGGCGCCGCTCATGAGGGCCGAAAGGCGCGGGTCAGGGGCGGCCCGTCCTGTGATGCGTATAACAACGCGGACTATATCCGAAACGGCCAGCGTGAGGAAGAGGTATACGAAGGCCGCAAGGGAATACATGCCCGCCTGACGCAGCGGGATGATATGTTCCAGGCGGAAAACAAAAACCAGCAAAAAAGAACAGGCGAAGAGAGCGTACAGGGGCCAGAAAACAAAACCCTTGCATCCGGGCAGAACAAATCTGACAAAGCCAAAAATCCTTGCCCCTATATAGAGGTTCAATCCGGTATAAACAAGGACCGTCAGCGCTGATCGGAATAACCACATGGGCAGAATGATAATTCCCTTTACCGGGAATTCCTAGGGCTTGTCTTACTGTCCCTGTAATGATAGGCTCTAGCGTATCCGCTTGAGTCTTTGAGGTATGTGGTGTCTATCCGCGTTCGTCTGATTCTGGTCTTTTTGATTTGCCTCAGCATAGCCTATGGAAGCATAGCCTTTGTGGTTTTTTCTTCGACACGAAAATCGTCCAATGAGGCGTTCCGCGCCCTGGCGTTGAGCCAGCTTGAACGGGTCGAGGAACGGATAAAAACTTTCCTTGAACCCGGAACCATGAGCGTGAAGTACCTTGCCGGCCTTGACCTGGTGCGGAATTCGAGGGGCAGGCTTACGAGTTACCTTGATACCACCTCAACCACTACCCTGCGTTACGCGGATCATCCGCCCTACGAACAGCGTGTTTATGATGAATTTATACGGGTGTCAGGCTCCAATGACAACTACGGCCTTGTGTTTATGGCCAATGACGACGGCCAGTATGCCCAGGCCCCCGAAGGGCATATCAAATCCGCCCATTACGATCCCCGGAACCGTTCATGGTATCTTGAAAGCATTCATGCTTCCGATGAGGTAACGGTTACTTCCCCCTATATTACCACAGGCGGCGGCATGGTTTGCAGCATCATGACCAAAACCTTCGATATGGAAGAAAGGCCCCTGGGCCTCCTGGGAATTGATTACAGCCTGCAAAGCCTGACCCGGGACCTGGACCAGCGGCGCATCATGGATACCGGCTACCTCGTAACCTTTGACGCATCGGGCCGCATACTGAGCGACGGCCATCATCCCGAATATACCGCCATGGAACCTGAGGATTACCCGGCGACGCGCAGACACATAGCCGGCGCTCCCGACGGAGATTTTATTGATACCGGAACCAGGGGCATCAGGGAATACATAGTTACCCATACCATAGCCGGACTGAACTGGAAGCTGGCGGTAATCTTTCAGGAAGCCGAGCTTCTGGAGTCATCCTACAGCCTGCTGCAAAGAACCCTGTTTTTGTCGGCGCTCATTTTTATTGTCGCCTTCGGAATCATAACGCTTCTGGCCCGGAGCATAGTGCGGCCCATAGAAAGGCTGGTTGGAATTTCGGAACTTATCTCCTCAGGCGAATACGAAAAATCGGAGGAAATAAAAAAGGAGCTTGAAGAACGCTTTAGCGTAACGGGGAATGAAGCCAAAAAACTTTCCGCCGCGCTGCGGAACATGATAAACATCATGCAGGAGAGAATCGAGGCTGCCCGGATGGCCAGCATCGCGAAAGGCCGTTTTCTTTCCACCATGAGCCATGAAATGCGCACTCCCATGAACGCCATCATAGGCATGACCACTATCGCCCAATCAAGCGCCGACATGGAAAAAAAGAATTACTGCCTCGCCAAAGTGGAAAACGCCGCCACCCATCTTCTCGGCGTCATTAACGATATACTGGACATGTCAAAAATAGAGGCGAATAAATTCGAGCTTTCTTCGGAGGAATTCAATTTTGAAGAAATCCTGAAACGGGTTGTCGAGATGAGTTCCTTCAAGGTCAACGAAAAGCGCCAGCAGCTTACCCTGCACATAGACAAAAAAATCCCCCCCTGTCTTATCGGCGATGATCACAGGCTTGCCCAGGTGATAACAAATCTCCTTGGCAACGCGGTAAAGTTTACCCCCGAAGAGGGGTCCATACGCATTGACGCGGACCTCGACGGAGAAGAAGACGGCTGCTGCGTTATACGGATTTCCGTAAGCGACACGGGAATCGGAATCAGCGGGGAACAGCAGGAACGGCTCTTCACCTCGTTTCAGCAGGCCGACGGTAATACCTCAAGAAAATTCGGCGGCACAGGGCTCGGGCTTGCCATTTCAAAACAGATTGTCGAATTGATGAACGGTTCCATCTGGATTGAATCGGAACCCGGCAGGGGTTCACGTTTTATTTTTACCGTAAAGATAAAACGCGGCGAAGCGGGCGGCTCTTCCGCCGTTGGTCAGGGCGGCGTTGCGGACAGGATCGATGATTTTTCCGGGCGCCACATACTGCTTGTCGAAGATGTTGAAATCAACATGGAAATAGTCGTCTCCCTGCTTGAACCTACCGGTCTTGTTATGGACTGGGCGGAAAACGGCGTTGTCGCGGTAAAGCTCTTTAGCGAACAGGGCGATGCGTACAGTCTTATTCTTATGGATGTACAGATGCCCGAGATGGACGGCTTTGAGGCAACCAGGCGCATCCGCGAAATTGAACAAGAGCGGGGAGGGGAGGGGCATATTCCGATTATTGCCATGACGGCCAACGTGTTCAGGGAAGATATAGACAAATGCCTTGCCGTGGGCATGAACGGTCATGTGGGTAAGCCCGTTAATATCCAGGACCTCCTTGCCGTGCTGCGCGGCTACCTTTCGGACGCGTAATGTTGACCGATGAGGGGTTTTCAGTTAAAAATAGATAAGGAGAAATTATGTCTGATAATGCCAATCCCTATGAAAGTCCCCGGTCAAACCTGAACGCTCCTTCCCCGGTAACAAGCTCAGGGGGGATTACCGAAAATATGGTCAAATACCTTAAAGAGGCTTCTCCCTGGATACGGTTTCTCGCCATCATGGGATTCATCGGCAGCGGTTTCGTCTTTCTTGCGGGGGTTGTCTTTTTAATCCTCGGTATTGCGGTTCCCGCCGCCGTCAGGGGGACTTTTAACATCGGAAGGGCCTTTCGCGGCGCATCTCCGGTAGCCATAGCCCTGTTTTACATGATAGTAGGACTCCTCATGCTTATACCGGCGCGTTTTCTTTACAGGTCAGGTTCCCAAATACGGAATTATGTGCAGTCCGGCGCGGAAAGCGAGCTTGAAGGGGCCCTTAAATACAACCGTTCCTTCTGGAAGTTTTGCGGGGTCATGACCATTGTCTACCTCACCGCCCTGCCGGTGCTGTCCATAGTTCTTGTGGGTATCGTCATCGGTTCCAGGCTTCCCTGATGGGGTCCGGGAAGAACCAGGATACTTCTTTCAGTGTATTGACTCCCGAGGGCATCGAATTTACGCTGTATCCCGCCGGGCTTTTGATACGTGTTGCCGCCTACGGGATAGACAGTGTGATCCGGTTCTTTCTCCTTCTGGCCGTGAGGCTTGGAATCAATATGATCGCTTCGCTCACCGGCATGTGGTTTACGATGCTGCTCTGGTTTGTGATAAGCTGGTTCTACCATGTATTCTGCGAAATAATGTTCAGGGGCCAGAGCGTCGGAAAGCATATTCTTGGCCTGCGGGTAGTGCAGAGCGACGGGTCGCCTGTGGGTCCCGGTTCTTCCCTGCTGCGGAATCTGCTGCGCTTTGCCGACAATTTCATGGCCCTGTACTATATCGTACTTTTTTCGGTAACTTTAAGCCCCGGTTTCAGGCGGCTGGGCGACTGGGCCGCCGATACCCTGGTTGTGTACACGGCCAATGCCCAGGCGCCGGCCCGGCGGGCGGACATTGCCTGGATAGGCCGGTTCAAAAAAATCAGTCCCGGACGCGGTCTTTCGTACGAAGAAAAACAGGCCATACTGAGCTTTGCCGGCCGCTATCCCCTTCTTGGCCCCGACAGGGCCGAAGAACTGGCCCGCATATATGTTCCTTCACTTCCGGGCGGTCCCGAAGAAAATACCGCCGAATACCTTCTCGGCATAGCCCATACCCTGAGCGGGGACTGAACATGACCCAGCAGTACTTTGTCGGGACAAGGCAGGCCTTCTGGAACAGTGTCGAAGAATTTATCCGGGGCGAAACCAAAACCATACGTTCCCGCTCCGGCTGGTTTCCACGGGCTTTCCGCGAGCTGACCCAGGACCTCAATACCGCCAGGGCCCACGGCTTTGATCCGGTTATAATAGAGCGATTGAACCGCCTGGTCCTTGAAGGCAGCCAACTGCTCTACGGACAGAGGTCGTTTTCGCCCAGGGCTCTGGTTGATTTTCTTGTATACCGTTTTCCCGGCGCCGTGCGTTCCCACTGGAAGGGCATCGCGGCGGTCCACCTTCTTTTTTATGTTACCGCTTTCGCCGCCCTGCTCCTGTGCGTCAACGAGGCCGAATTCGCCTATGACATACTGGGAGAATCCCAGGCGTCGAATCTTGAGGAAATGTACAGGCCGGGAAGTTCCCATTTTCTTAAACCCAGGGATGTGAGTTCCGACGCCGATATGTTTGGCTATTACATCAACAACAATATTTCCATTGCCTTTAGAACTTTTGCCGGCGGCATAGTTGCCGGAGTGGGAAGCCTTTTCTTCCTGATGCATAACGCCGTGTTTTTGGGCGTGTCGGCGGCCCATATTATAAACAAACAATTGCGGGAAACTTTTTTTCCGTTTGTCATCGGTCACAGCGGCTTTGAGCTGACCGCCATAGTTTTAAGCGCCTTTGCCGGCCTCTACCTGGGCTACCGCCTCTTTGTTACCCGGGGGCTCACCAGGGCGGCGAGCGTCAGGCGGGCGGGAAAAACAACCGTACCCATCATCGGCGGAAGCGCCCTGCTTCTTGTCGCCGCCGCCGCCATCGAGGCTTTCTGGTCTTCCAGGTATACCATTCCGGTCCAGGTAAAATACAGTGTGGGGACGGCAAACTGGATTCTGCTTTTCGCCTATTTTGTTTTTTCGGGAAGGAAGAAGAACCGTGGCTGACGGAGATTTTCTGCGCCTGCGCAAAAGAAGCGGCTGGGAAGCCTCGGATTCAGGTCTTCTGCTCTGGCGGCGTAATGCCGGCGCGATGCTGCTTTTTTTTGCCCTGCCTTACGCGCTCATTGTCGCGGCCCTCTGCTTTGTTCCCCGGAATAGTCTTCCCTGGATTTTCCCCGGACTCTGGTGGTTCAAGCCCCTTCTGGACCGGCTCATACTCCATGTTATTTCGGTACGCTTTTTTGAATACGACGCCCCGCTGTCCCGCCTTGTCCGGGGACTGGGAACTTCACTGCGCGCCGGTCTTGCCGGAGACCTCCTGTGGCGGCGTTTCAGTCCCTGGCGGGGAGGCCGCATGCCGGTGAGGGTGCTCGAAAAACTCAAGGGAAAGGCCGCGCGGAAACGCATAGCCGTCCTGGGATCAGGCGGCCTGGGTTTCAGCCTGACGGTAACTATGTTCAGCATAGCGCTTACCGGTGCCCTCCTGTCCGGGGAAATCATATTCACCCTCATGGCCGCCGGCGTACCGGACATGAATACCTGGGACAAGGTCTTTCAAATTCCCAGGGCTTTTGTTGTTCTTTTTGCCGCTGTAAACGGAGTCAATTTTCTTATAGTTGAAAGCCTGTATATCTGCATGAGCTTCGGCATCTACATCAACAGCAGGCTTGAAACCGAAGGCTGGGATTTGCAGCTTGATTTCAGGCGCTTTGCCGGAGGAACACAAAACAAAGCCGTTCCGTTCAAGGGAATCGCCAAAGTCTTGGTCCTGGCGGTACTGCTTCTGGGTCTCCGTACACATCCTCTTTATGGGGAAGATGCCGGATCTTCCGCCGGGGAAAAACACGAGGCCGTACTCACCGAAGAAGACGCGCTCGAAGTTCTCGACAAGGTACTCGCTTCCCCTGATTTCGGGACAGAAGAGGACACCTGGCGTATACAGTTTAAGCAAAGCGAACAGGAAGAAACGCTCTCCGCCATTCCCTATACGCCCGGCAAAATCAGGCGGTTTTTAAGCATGCTCATCAGGGCCCTGGCAGCCGCCGCCATCGTTGCGGTTCCTGTTTTCTGCCTTTACCGTTATCTCAAAACAGGGCGCGTTCCCGGAAAAGGCAGGGGCTGGAAAAACTCCGCCCTTGCCGCGCCGGAAAAAGAAAAAAGTTCCGCCCTTCTTCTTGAGGAAGCAAGGGAATTCCAGAGCAGGGGCCTTGTCCGCGAAGCCTGGGCCCGCTGCTTTGCCGCCATACTCGCCGCTTTCAGCGAGCGGGACAAACTTATATTTCCCCGGGACGCCACCGAGTACGGCTGCCTCGGCCTGCTCAGGTCGCGGGAGCTTCCCGAGGCGGAAGCCTTTAACCGCTTCCTCAAGTGCTGGATAGGCCTGGCCTACGGCGGCAGGACTCCTGATCCGGGCCGCTTTGACGAGGCCCTGTCTTTCTGCGTTTCCCTGCGGGGGCCGGCCGATGAATAGATACTTCATCCCCCTTATCGCCATAACAAGCCTCATCGCGGTTACGGTCATACTGGCCTTTGTCTTCCTCGAAATAGTGCCGTGGAAAAAACCCGTGCCGCCTTCTTCCCTGGCAATGGAAAATGATTTCCTTGCCCTGGAACGCTGGCTTAACCGTACCGGTCATCCGGCGCGTACCGAAACCCGTCCCAACGCCTCTACCATCCCCCTTGCCGGGGAAGGAGTCGTGTATGTGCAGGCTTCGTTTTTCCCGTGGACCAAACAGAATTATGAACTGTTCAAACCCTGGGTAGAAAGCGGAGGCCGCCTGCTTATCGCCCTGGACCGGGAATGGAACAAGGAGTACTCCGAAGGCATGGACCTGCTTTTTGGGGACTTGGGTATTGGCGCGGCCCAGTTCTTCGGCGCCGAGGCAAAGGCCGTGCCAAAAGGAAACGGCGGGGCGGAGGCCGAACCAAAAGAAGACGGCGGCGCGGAGGAAAAAGCCGCGCCGGAAGAAGATGAGGCAAAAGCCGCGCCGGGCAGACCCTATTTTGATCACGCGATAAAATTCGATCCAAAGGAACTTCCTCCGGGATGCTTTTCCATGAGCGACAGCAGGGGCGATATAAGGCTTGTCAGCGTAAAAATGGGAGACGGTTCAGTTACCCTTTTCGGTTCTCCGGTATTCATGATGAATTTCGATCTTGGTTATGCGTCTAACGCCCGCCTCACCTGGCGTCTTACCGGGGCGGGGGACAGCGAAGGGAAAGGCGTACTTTTTATACGGGGCAGAAAGCCCTATCCCGGCTTCTGGGGCAGGCTGGCCGGGAGCGGCAGGCTGCTTCCGCCACTGCTTTCCTTTGCCGTGGTTTTGGCCGTGGGAGTCTGGATGATTGTTCCCGTGTTCGGGCGGCTCTTTGAGAAGCCGGGACCGCCGGGAAAACCCATCGGGGAACGTTTTCTGGCGGAGGCCCGTTTTTTCAGGCGTTACGGCGCCCTTGATTCCTATATTGAACCCTACCGGGAAACCATTAAACAGCGCCTGGCAAAAAAAACGGAATCCCCTAACGGAAACCCCGGTGAAGCCTCCCGCCGCGCCCTGGCCGAACTGTGCGGGATAGACCATACTAGGGTCGATGAACTTTTTAAGCCCCGGCAGAGCGGCCCTTTACGGCCCGGAGAATTTGTCAGGGTCATGGAAACTGTCCATGCCATACTGGAGCGATTATGAACGAAAGCAGCTACACAGTCGAAAGCGCCGCCGCCGCGGTTGACGCTGTTAAAACGGAAATAGCCAAGGCCTTTATCGGCCAGGAAAAACTGGTTGACTGTCTGCTCACCAGTCTTCTGGCCGGAGGTCATGTGCTTGTGGAAGGCGTTCCCGGCCTGGGCAAAACCCTCCTTGTCCGTTCCATAGCCCGCGCCATAGGCGGCGACTCCAAACGGGTCCAGTTTACCCCCGATCTCATGCCCAGCGACATTACCGGCAATATCATGCTCAACGCGGCAAGCGGCGACTTTGTTACCAGGAAGGGGCCGGTGTTTACCCACCTCTTTATCGCCGACGAAATCAACAGGGCCCCGGCAAAAACCCAGGCGGCCCTCTTTGAGGTCATGCAGGAATTTCAGGTAACACTCGACGGGGTAGGCCATCCCCTTCCCAGCCCTTTTATGGTGCTGGCAACAGAGAATCCTTTTGAACATGAAGGAACTTATCCGCTGCCCGACGCCCAGAAAGACCGCTTCCTCATGAAGGCCCTGGTGAGTTATCCAACGGAAGATGAAGAAAAGGAAATGGTCGCCAGGATACTTTCGGGCGGAAGCGGCGCGGAACTTTCGGTATCAGGTATAAACGCCGTCATGGGTCCTCCTGATTTTATGGCTATCCAGGCCTTGTGTTCATCCATACGGGTTGACCCCGCCATCATTGATTACGCGGTACGGCTCACCGCCGCCACCAGGACCTCGCCCGCGCTGCAGTCAGGCGCCGGTCCCCGGGGCAGCCTTGCCCTGGTGCGCTGCGGAAGAAGCCGCGCCCTGCTTGCCGGAAGGGACTTTGTCATTCCTGACGACATCAGGGATGTGGCCGTTCAGGTCCTCGCCCACCGCCTTACCCTTTCGGCCGAAAGCGAACTTGAGGGAAACACCGAAGTCCGCATCGTAGAAACCCTCGTGGCAAAGACCGGGGCCCCCAGGACATGAAGAGCGCCCCGGTTCTCTTTTTTGCCGCGCTGCTCTGGTTCTTCCTCGGCATAGGGGCCTTTTTTTCGCCGCTCCTCGCCCTGATCTGGTTTCTTTCAGGCCTCGCGCTCCTCGTTCTGGTTCTCCTTGACGCCCTGTTCCTCATGGTCCTCACCGACAGGCTTGGTTCGGAACGGGAGGTAAACAGCACCCTGGTCCTGGGAAGAACTTTTCCGGTGCGCGTCATCATAAGGCCGGCGCGCAGGGGCTTTGTTCCTTCTTCAATACAAATTTTTGACCTCTATCCCCCGGCTATGAGCCCGTCTTCGCAAGACCTGATGCCGGTACGGCTTGACGCCAAGGTTCTGAAAAACAACGGCGCCATAGTTTTTGAATATACCCTGACGCCTTCCGAACGGGGCGCGTGGGAATTCGAAAGGCTGCACCTTTTGCTGGGTTCGCCCCTTCGTTTCTGGCATTACAAGGCAGTCCACGACACCGCAAGCAAGGGCAGGACCTATCCTGATTTTAAGAAAATTCTTGGCGGCCAGGACCTGCGGGGCCTTCTTGAACGCACCGGCCTTAAAAGCATACGGATGCGCGGCCAGGGCCTTGATTTCCAGGGGCTCAGGGAATACCAGATAGGTGATCCGGTGAGGGACATAGACTGGCGGGCAACAAGCCGCCGCCTTAAACCCATAGTCAGGGAATACCAGGAAGAAAGGGACCAGCAGGTTCTCCTCCTCATTGATTCGGGCTACCGGCTCCACCGCCAGGAAGGAGACTATACGCAGTTCGACAGCGCCATCAACGCCGCGCTGCTCCTTTCGTATGTGGCCCTGAAACACGAAGACTCCGTGGCGCTGGGGGTTTTCGGCAACGGCGACCACTGGCTGCCGCCCCATAAAGGCATAAGCGCCCTCAGCGCCCTTATAAACGAACTCTACGATCTCAAGAGCGCGCCCCTGCCCTCGTCTCCCTTTTCCGCCCTGGAACAGGCCATCACCAGGCTTAACCGCCGCAGCTTCATCATCCTCATCAGCAATTTCCGCGAAGAAGACGGCGAGTCCCTCTCGTGGATACTTCCCCGTGTCAAGCACCGGCATCTCCTCCTCACCGTAAGTCTCAGGGAGAAAGAAGCCGAAGAGCTTGCCAGGCAGAAACCCGGTACAACCGAAGACAGCTATGTCAAAGCGGCGGCCTATTCCTACCTGTACTCACGCAGGCAGCTTTACAAAACCTGGGAACACCTGGGGGTCCATACACTGGAAAGCTCCGCCGCGGACCTTTCCCCGGCCCTGATAAACCGCTATCTCCGCATCAAGCGTTCAGGCGAACTGTAGCGCCGGTACGCGGCGCGGACGGCTCGCGTTATCGACAACCTGCCTCGCGTTGCCGACAACCTGACCGCGTATTGTTTCTCCTTTTCCCTCCGTGATACACTCGTCCGGTGAAAGTTGTCATAGACATACTTGAAAGAGAAATCAAAAACCGGAAAAGCCGCTTTGTGTTTCCTTCCGAAACAGCCTCGTCCCTCTGGGCAGGGAAGGCCCTGGAACTTACCGGCACGCGTTCTCTTGCCCTGGACCGCTTTCTCGCCTGGGACCGCTTTAAGGAAGAAGCGGTCAGGTCAGGCGGCGGAACAAAGAAGCCGGCGACGCTGGTTATACGGAAACTGTTTGTTGACGGCCTGATACGGAAAAACGCCGCCCTGGTAAAAGAAGGGGCAGGCGTTTCAGCCGGGGACGGCCTTCCCTTCAGGACCCTCATAGCACCGGAGTTTGCCGAAGGGGGACAGGTCTTTGCGTCTTCCATCGCCGCCCTCCTTCCTTCACTTACTCTGCTTGAGGAAAAAGAGGCCGGCTGTCCCGGCTACGCGGGCGATGATGAGGACAGGGACTTTGCGGCGCTGCGCGGGGCCTACAGCGCGTTTCTTGAACGCCTCGGCCTTTTTGAACCTGCCTGGGAAAAGCCGCCCCTTCGGGACCGGGACCACGAATATTATATTTTTTTCCCCGAGGCCATAGAGGATTTTGCCGAATACGAAAGCCTCCTCAGGGCCGAACCCGGCCTCATTCATCTTGTGAAGTATAACGGCGGGGATGACCCCGGCCTTGTCCGTTACCGTTCGGCCCGCGCCGAAATACGCGCTCTGGCCCTTGAACTCCTCCGCCTCCACGAGGACGAAAAGATACCCTATGGGGAAATGGCCGTAAGCGTGCCCGGCCTTGACGCCGCTTCTTCCTATGTAACAAGGGAACTTTCGCTTTACAATATACCCCATAGGCTCAGAAAGGGCAGCCCGCTGGGAGTCCGGGGAGCGGGCAGGCTTTTTTCCCTTATTCAGAACTGCGTGGCGGATAACTTTTCTTTTGCCTCCCTTAAAGCGCTGCTCCTCAACGGGGCCATTCCCTGGAAGAACCCCGGCGCAAACCGGGAGCTCATAGAATTCGGCATCAAGAACAACTGCGTCTCGGGCTTTACCGAAAAAGGCCGCCGCGTTGACGTATGGACCGAAGCCTTTAAGGGAAACCTGTACGCTTCTACGCTGGGAACGTATTACGCCAAACTTAAAGAACATATCCTCGCCCTCCAGGGCGCGGCCACATTCAGCGGTATACGGAAGCATTACTTTGCCTTTTCAGGCTATGAGGGAAACAGTGGATTTCTTTCCAGAGACGAGGCGCTCTGTTCAAAAGAGGCCGACGCGGCGCTGTCACGGTGTATTGTCGAGCTTGCCGTTCTTATAGAGCTTGAAAAAAAATCAGATGAATATATACCGGGCTCTCCGTTCGCGTTTTACTGTTCCTTGCTGAACGAAAAACAGTATGTGTACAAGGAGGAAGAAGAGGGGGTAAATATTTTTGATTACCGCGTTGCCGCGGCCGCTCCCTTTAGCTGCCATTTTGTCATCAACGCGGTAGAAGGGGAGGCGGCCGTTTTGTATCAGCCCCTCAAATTCCTCAAACCCGACAAGCGCGGGCGGCTGGGCATAGGCGACACGGACGCGTCGAAAACATTTTTCCGCCTCTACCGGGGACTGGCGCATACGCGGATCAGCGCCCCGGACGAGAATTTTTCCGGCCCCGCCATGCCCCACAGTTTTTTTTCCGAAAGAAGCCGCGACGCTCCGCCTCCGCCGCCTGATCCTTTCCTTGAAGAAAAACGCTGGTGGGCCGGGCGCGGATTGACCCCGGCGGCCGGGATCCCCGGCAAAACAGAGGCCGGGGATAGAAGCGCGCCGTTTCCCGTCCGTATCTTCCCGGTTCAGCTTGACGGATTCAGGCGATGGCAGTCCCTTCTTTCCGGGAGAGAATCTTTCAATATGTTCGGGAGGCCCTTCACCGGGGAAAGCGGCAGGGCGCTTGGGGACCGCGTCGCGGAGATTCAGATGGAAGGAACGCTGTACAAGGCGTCGGCCACCGATCTCAATGATTTCTTTTTCTGTCCGGTAAAATTCCTTTTTAAGAAACTGTTCCGCCTTGAGCCCTTTTCCCTTGAGGCAAAACTCCTTGACGACGCTTCCCGTGGCATACTGTACCACGAAATTCTTAAACGGCTTTTTGCCCGCATCAAAGAGGAGGACGGCCTTTTTAAGAACGAACATAGTGAACGCTACCGCTCATGGACCCTTGAGTACGCCGGGGATACGGCCCGGAGCAGCCCTGAGTTCCGGGGGCCCCTTGCCGCCCCCATTCTCGCTTCCCAGTCCAGGGCAATGGCGAAAAAAATTTCGCTGCTCCTCCTGGCCGAGGAAAAATATTTTTCGGGCTATACCGTGGGAGAGCTTGAGGAATTTTTTGAATGTGAGGAAGGGGGAATTTTGCTGAAAGGAAAACTTGACCGGGTCTCAATCTCAGGCAGCGGGGAGCCCTGTATCATTGATTACAAAACCGGCGGAGCGCCTTCCATCGCGGAAAGTTCCAAAAACGCCGACGGGGAGCTTAAAGATTTTCAGATAGCCATGTATGTCAAACTGTACGAAAAAAAACACGGCAGGAGCGCGGGAGGCGCGTGCTTTATGCGCGTCCGCGACCATGACCTTACCTTTGTAGTCGGCGGGCCGCCCAAAAAACGGGGCCTTGCCAGGGAAGCCTACGGCGAAACCCTTGACGCGCTGAAAGGGTATACGGACCTGTTTCGCCGGGCGCTGGAGGAACGCTGCTTTGTCCCGGCTGCCGTGCGTTTCAAAAACTGCCTGTCCTGTGAATACAGCACGGCGTGCAGGACCGTTTTTTTTCTCAACAGCCAAAAGCCCCTGTCCGGGGCGGAGAGGGATCATGGCGCTTAACGACATACTTTCAGGGCTCAACGGCGAACAGCGCGAGGCCGCCGGGACAGGGCAAAACGCCGTCGTCGCGGCCGGCGCCGGATCGGGAAAGACCAGGGTTCTTGCCGCCCGTTACGCGTGGCTGGTCATGGAGAAGGGCTACAGGCCCGAAGAAATACTCGCCCTCACCTTTACCAACAAGGCGGCGAATGAAATGCGCGGCCGCATCTACGCCCTGCTTCGGGAAGAAAGGGACAATCAAAACGCGAGGGAAGCGATAGAGAATTTTCACAAGGCAAGAATTTCAACCATTGATTCTTTCTGCGCTTCGGCGGCGCGTATGGCCTCGGGGTATTACGGCATACGTTCCGACTTTACAAGCGACGACAGCGCGGCCAGGGACCTTGCCATGAGGACGGCCCTGCCCTTTGTGCTTGACCACCGGGACAATCCGGCCCTCCAGGTCCTCATTGCCGACCGCAAAATAAAAACCGTCGCCGAAGAACTCTTTGCCGAGACCATGCTCAACTACAGCCCCATAACAAGCCCCCTTGACTTTGCCGCCTTCTTTGAAAAACAAAAAAGAGAACTTCTTGAGCAGTGGACAAAATTAAACAACGCTGTTTCGGCGCTCCTCACCACAATAGCCGGGGACCTTGAGGCCGCCCCCAAAGAGACCAGGTTTTCTTCCGCGTGCGCGGAACTCCTCGGCAGGATACCCCGGCCTCCCGGCATAGCCTCCCTGCTTGAAAATCCCGGAAGCCCAGGGGATGCCCAGGGGAATTCCCCCGAAAGGGAAGAGCTCCTCTCCTATGTCAACGCCCTTTATAGTCTGGGACAGGTCAACCGGCAGGGAGCGTCAAAGACCTGGCCCGCTGCCTCACAGTGCGTCATGGACTTGCGGGAAGAACTCTGTCCCTCCCTCCAGGTCCTGGCAAATTATGTTCTCCAGGCCGGCATTGCTTCTTCAATATTTCCCCTAATGGAGGAATTTCAGACCCGGCACAACAGGCAGAAACGGGAGGCGGGCATACTAACCTTCAGCGATATTGCCCGCATGGCTGTAGACGCCCTTAAAGATTATCCGGGGATACGGAAAATTTATAAGGATGAAATCAGGGCGGTCATGATCGACGAGTTTCAGGACAATAACAGCCTCCAGAGGGACCTCATCTTCCTTCTCTCCGAAAAACCCGGCCAAAGCGGGCCCGGCATACCCGGCGGGGACGAGCTCTGCCCTGACAAGATGTTTTTTGTCGGCGATGAAAAGCAGTCCATTTACCGTTTCCGGGGCGCCGACGTATCGGTCTTCCGGGGACTGGCGAAAACCCTTCCCGCGCCGGAGGGGGAAAACATGCTGTACCTGCGGTACAATTACCGCTCAAAGCCCGTTCTCATAGCCGCCTTTAACCTTATCTTCGGCGGCATATACCCCGGTGATTCCGGCCCGCCGACCGCTTTGGCCTCCGCTGTTTTTCTTCCCAAAGACAGTACCGGCGATGATTTTGAATCATACTATCTCCCGGCGGAAGCGCCGCCTGGGGGCGCTGAACCTGACGCGCGCGCGGAAAGCGCGGCGCTTCATTTTTACTTTCTCGATGAAGAAATGCTTGACGAGAAGGACCCCGGCGCCCTTGCCCCGGCGGACCTTGAGGCGGCCTCTATCGCCAGAACCATACGGAACCTGGTTGACAACGGCGCTTATGTGCGGGACAGGGCGGAAAGCCGCCCCGCCCGCTGGGGGGACTTCGCGGTGCTGCAGCGTTCCAGGGGACACCAGCACCGGATCGAAAAACAGTTCCAGGATTTCAACATACCGTTTAACGCGGACCAGCCCGCCGGTCTTTTCAGCGAGGCCCCGATTAACGACATGCACAACTATCTCCGCCTCCTTGTGTACCCCGAGGACAGACTTGCCTGCGCGGCGCTTCTGCGTTCGCCTTTTACGCGCCTCAGCGACGAAGTGCTTGCCGCCGTTCTGTTAAGCGGCAGCGCCGTTCCCTTTGACAGCGGACTCGAAGACAAAATTCCCCCCGCCGAACTGGAACAGTACCGCGCGTGCCGCGCGCGCTACAGAGCGCTCTCGGACGCGGCCAAAACCCTCCCGGTAAGCGAACTGGCCGCGCGGCTCTGGTATGACGAAGGCTACCGCTATGAAACCCTCTGGTCTCCCTCGTCCCAAATGTACGGCGGACTCTTTGACTATTATTTCAAGCTGGCCTGTGACAGCGACAGGCAGGGAAAAACCCTGGCCGAATTTATTGACTATATCGAAGACCTCATCAAAAAGGAAGAAAAACCCAATGACCTTTCCCTGGCCGCCGAACAGGGGGAAGGCGTGAGAATCCTGACCATCCACAAGAGCAAGGGCCTTGAATTCCCCGTGGTGTTTCTGTACAACTGCGCGTCGAACACGAGAAGGGAGAGCAACAGCGGCGCCCTGTGCTTCAGCGAAACATGGGGACCCTGCGTGAACTTCCCCCAGGCAGACGGGCTTCCGCCCGGAGCGGCAGGCAACATTTTTTTTGAACTGCGGAAACAGGAAGAAGCAAAAAAAGAAAGCGCCGAACTGCGGCGGCTGCTCTATGTAGCCATGACCAGGGCGGAGAGCGCCCTCTACCTTAGCGCCACGCTCCCCGCCCGGACCCAAAAGGAAGAAGAAGCGGACGGCGGCGCGTATAACGACGGCGCGTATAACGGAGCGGCGCATAACGAAGCCTCCATCATGGCAAGGCTGTCGGGCCTTGCGGCCAAACGGTCCGGCAGGACGGATAACTTTCTTGACCTGCTGCTGCCTGTTCTCGTTTCGGAAGGCGCGTATGAGAGCGCCCTTTTTACGGTACACGGGATACCCGTAAAGACAAGGGCCGCCCTTCTTGCCGAAGCCTGTGGCGGGGGGAAAGCCGGCCCGCCTCGTTCCATGGTCCTGGCCGCGGAGGAGGCCGCCCCCCTGTATGCGGGCGCGGAAACGGCGGCCCAGGCGCCGCCTGCCCCCGGCAGGATCGCGGCAAGCAGCCTCCGCGT
>JAISDF010000029.1 GCA_031265025.1 Spirochaetaceae bacterium | reverse complement strand
CTGAAATGCCCTTGGTGTAGGCGCAAACCTGCTTCCGCATTTCCCGGCACGCAAGGCTTTCGCCTATGTCCCCGGCGAGGAGTTCAAGCTGTTTGAGGGCGGTCCTGAGCCTGACTTCGGTTTCAGGCCAGGAATAGCCGCCGCCTGTAAGCAGGGATTTTGCGGCGCTGAATATAAAGGGGTTTCCCAGGGCGCCTCTGGCGAACATGACCCCGGCGCAGCCGGTCTCGCCGAGCATACGCAGGGCGTCTTCGGGCGTATAGAGATCGCCTGAGCCGATAACCGGAACAGGAAGCCGTGAGGCAAGGTCGGCGATGTGGGACCAGTCGCTTTTGCCGCCGTAGCCCTGGGCCCTGGTCCTGCCGTGAAGGGACACCAGAGCGGCGCCGGCTTCCACAGCGGCCGCGGCGGTTTCCCGGTAGTTTATTGAACCGCTGTCCCAGCCGGAGCGTATCTTTACCGTAACCGGAATCCCGCCGAGACGGGTCTCGCAGACTTTGACAACCGGCGAGACCAGCGCGGCGAGCCTTGAAGGGTCCCGTATCAGGGCCGCGCCCGCGCCGGTCTTGATTACCTTGGGGACAGGGCAGCCTGAGTTTATATCAACCGCGTCAGGGTGAAAATCTTCGAGCAGGGCGGCGGCCCTGGCCATGACAAGGGGGTCTGAACCAAAAAGCTGTATCCCGTAACGTTTTTCCCCATCGCCCCGCACAAGAAGCTTTTCCGTCTTGGAAAGCCCCTTGTTCGCCGTGCGTACCAGGGCCTCGGCGGAAACCAGTTCGGTAAAGGAAAAATCAGCGCCCCATGCCGCGCACACCGAGCGAAACGCCCTGTCCGTATAGCCCGCCACAGGTGCGAGAAAGAGGTTGCCGGGAATTTCAAGGGCGCCGATTTTCACCGGACGGTATAAGGTCATGTCCTTCATTCTAGCGTTTATATGTTATTGTTTTATGAGACATTTGCCTCTCTTGTCCATTTTGTAAAAAAAACACAAAGAAGCGTAAAAAACGATTGGCCTTCATATTCGATTTATAATATACCTTCGTTATAAGCGTCAATTGTCTTACGCCACCGGCGAACAAAATTGGAGAATGTAAATGTCAGAACAGAACATTATTGAATGGGATAATCGTCTTGCTGTAAGAATTCCCCTTATTGACAATCAGCATAAAAAGCTTTTGGCGATGGCCAATGATTTGTACTTCGCCTGTAATTACAGCACCGATTCCGGCAAAAACCAATTCGAGAGGACTGTCCACGACGCGGTAGCCTATATAAGGTATCACTTTTCCACAGAAGGAAGAATAATGGAAAGAACCTCCTATCCGGACAGGGACGATCATAACAGAGAACACACGGAATTCATCAAAAAAGTATTGGAAAATGTTAAAGCTTTTGAAGAAGGCAAGCTCTTTGTTCCCTTTCGATTTGTCAGATTTTTGAGGGACTGGGTTTTGTCCCACATCGCCATTACCGACAGCAAGCTGGGTATCTTTCTTACCGGCCTCCAAAAAACTGGAAAACCGGGCGTCATCACCATGAAGGTACAAAGCTAGCGGTCTGCCGCGAATAGAGGCGGCCCGATGGACGGCCTGCGGCCCCGCGAAACGCCGCGCGTTGGGCGGGGCGCGTCATGATCCTAAGAGTCCAGGCCGAAGAACCTGTTGGCGTTATCCCAGAGCGCGGCGGCAAGGCTTTCCTCGTCGGTTTCAAGCAGCCCGGCAAGAAAACGGGCTGTCATGGGAAGGTATTTGGGCATATTCCGCTTGCCCCGGTAGTCGGCGGGGACCATAAAAGGGCTTTCGGATTCAATTAAAATCCTTTCCAGGGGCAGCGCCGCGGCCGTTTCATGGAGATTTCTGGCGTTCCGGTAGGTGAGGTTGCCGGCAAAGGAAAAATACAGGTTAAGGTCCAGGGCTTTCTTCGCGTACCCGGCGTCTTCCGAATAGCAGTGCAGCACCCCGCCCCTGGGCGGCAGCCGGTCGCGGAGTATGTCAAGCACATCATTGCCGGCCTCCCGGTTATGAATGATTACCGGCATATCCAGCTTGGTCGCAAGGTCAAGCTGGGCGATAAAGAGTTCTATCTGGGATTTCTTGTCGCCGAATTTACGGTAATAATCAAGGCCTATCTCGCCTATGGCTACAACCCTGGGTAGTTGAACGCTCTGTTCGATGGTCTGAACCCAATCCCGGCCGGGGGTTTGTACTTCAGACGGAGACACCCCTACCGCGTGGTACACGTTGGCCGCCGACTTCAAATTCTCATATACTCCGGCAAAATCGTGAAGACTGTTGCAAATGGAGATAACACGGTTTACCTGAACCTGACGGGCTTCCTGAATAACAATAAGCTGCTCAATAGGGTCATCGCAAATGAGCCCTATATGGGCATGAGTATCAAAATACTGCACTATGGTTTCCAAAAGAAAAGATTTTCTATTTTCCAAACTGGATTGCTGTAAGTATAGCATATATAATTTGAAACGTCAATGTATTGACAGCGAATTTTTCGGGCAGTACGGCTACTTGTTACGTTCCGCCGGTACTGATAAGGTTATAT
>JAISDF010000257.1 GCA_031265025.1 Spirochaetaceae bacterium | reverse complement strand
TATGGTTTCTAAAAAACTCAGCATACCGCAAAAACTGGGGTTTGGGGTTTTCGACCTTGGGGGCAATCTTTTTTTTACGGTTATCGGATTCTGGAGTCTCAATTACCTCACCGATGTTGTGGGGCTTGCGGCGTGGTGGGCCGGGTTTGCGGGCATGGTGGGCAAGGTCTGGGACGCGGTTACCGATCCCCTTATGGGCTATATTTCCGACCGTACCCGTTCACCCTGGGGAAGAAGGCGGCCCTATCTCCTTTTCGGCGCGCTGCCCATGGCGCTGGCCATGTGGTTCTTTTTTACCAGCCCTTCTACAGGTAATCCCGTGCTGCTTGTCGTCTGGGCCGCGGGGGCGCTGATACTGCTTAATACGGCGGGGACCATCATCAACATTCCCTACTCTTCCCTGACGCCTGAGCTTTCCGGCGATTATCACGAAAGGACCAGCCTCAACGGGTACCGTTTCGGTTTCGCGGTTTTTGGGACCCTCATAGGAGCGGCGGCTGTGCAGCCCATTGTGGAACGCTTTCCCGACAGGCGCGCGGGCTTTTCCGCCCTGGGCGCTATGCTGGGCGGCCTCATCATGGTTACTACCCTGATCACCTTTTTCGGGACCAGGGAAAAGCGGCACAGCGGCGCTGATTATCCCACGGAAGGGTTCTTTGCCACCTACGGCGCCGTGTTCCGTAACCGGCCCTTTGTGTTTCTTCTCCTGGCCTACGCGCTGCACATCATGGGGATTACTTTTCTACAGGGCATACTGGTGTACTATGTCAAATATATATACGGAAGGGAAGATCTCGCCTATGCCGCAATGGGGCTGCTCCTCCTGGTAGCGATGATTTTTATTCCCGTATCGGTACTGGTTTCAAAATATATAGGAAAAAAGAAAACCTACCAAATCTGTTTTGTCATACTCGTTTCGTGCTGTATGCTTATCTTCTTTTTGGGGCACCATCTGGGAACGGTTTTTTTTATGGGGCTCATGGTCTATGCGGGAATAGGCGTGGGCTTTAGCTATGTCGCACCTTTCGCAATGGTTCCCGACGCCATAGAATTCGACGCGGCAACAAGCGGTGAACGCAAGGAAGGGGCCTACTACGGTATGTGGACCTTTGTGTCCAAACTGGGTACGGCCCTGGCCCTTTCCCTCTCCGGCCTGGTACTTGGCCTGGGCGGTTATAGCGCCTGGGCGGCCCAGGGGACCTGGTCTCTTTTGGCCATACGGATCATCGCCGGGCCCCTTCCGGCCCTTGCGCTCTGCGGGGCGTTCTTTGTAATACAGTTCTACCCCATTGACGAAAAGACCTACAGGCGGCTGGTGCTTTCCAATCATGACACATAACAAGGTTGAACCAAAAGCCGCCGTGGACAGGATGTCCAGGGTCGCCCTTATACGCCTGGCGTCCGTCATTGCCCTTGTTGGGAACGCGGTCCTCGCCTCGGTGAAAATTGTCATGGGCATCAAAGCGGGGAGCCTTGCCGTTGTCGGCGACGGCATTGATTCGTCTATCGACGTGCTTATCGCGGTCATGTCCCTGGTTGTGGCGCGCATCATTGCCCGGCCGGCCGACACGAATCATCCCTGGGGCCACGGCAGGGAAGAGACGGTAGCTACCGCGCTGCTCTCCTTCATACTTTTTTTCGCCGGGGCGCAGCTTATACTCAAGGCCGGAGCAAATCTCCTGTCCGGCTCGCCTCTTGAAATCCCCGGCCTCCCGGCGCTTGCCGCAACCGGCATCTCGATATGCGGAAAACTGCTCCTTGCCGTAAGCCAGTTTGTCCTGGGGAAAAAGGGCAAATCGGCCATGCTCATGGCCAACGCGAAGAACATGGCCTCGGATGTCATCATTTCGGCGGGGGTCCTTGCCGGTCTTGTGGCCGCCATTGCCACCGGCATAGCGGCCATTGATTCCATAGCGGCAATACTGGTCGGCCTCTGGGTCATCAAATCATCTATAGGCATCTTTATCGAGGCCAATGTGGAACTCATGGACGGAACCAGCGGAACCGAGCCGTACAGGGAAGTTTTTGAGGCGGTCAGGCAGGTTGAGGGCGCGGGCAATCCCCACCGCACCCGTATGCGCCGCGTGGGAGGATTTTGGGACATTGATATTGATATTGAAGTTGACCCTGCCCTTACGGTGAGGAAGGCCCACCACATTGCCACCGAAGTGGAGAAGGCCATCAAAGAACGCGTTGACAATGTTTACGACATTATGGTTCATGTTGAACCCGCGGGCGAGGAACACCGCCACGACGAGGAAAGTTTCGGCCTCAGCGAGGAGCATGTGCGAGAGTAAGCGCCGTGCCTTTCTTTAGCGGGAAGTCCAAGGGGGCAGAGCCCTGCCAAGGGGCAGTTCCAGTCCTATGCTTTGCAGATACCCTTCGTCAAGGAGCAGGCCGGGAACAGGAGACTGGGCGGACAGTTCCCCGTTATGCAGAAAAATAACGCGGCCGGCTATATCCAGTATCATGTCAAGATCATGACTGGCGATTATCCTTGTGCGGTCCAGTCCCTTTATCAGCGTGATGATATTCCTGCGGGCCCTCGGGTCAAGGGAAGCGGTAGGTTCGTCAAGCAGCAAAACCTCGTTTTCCATGATGAGGATTGACGCTATGGCCACCCTCTGCTTTTCGCCGCCTGAAAGTCTGTACGGCGCCCGGGCGGCAAGATGTTCGGCGCCGGCCATGCGCAGCGCCCGCAGCGCCCTTTCCCGGCCTGCTTCCGGCGGGACTCCCTTCTTCATTATGCCAAAGGCAACATCCTCCCAGACACTCGGCATAAAAAACTGATTATCAGGATTCTGAAACACAAGGCCCGTCTTGTACCCGGCGCTTTCCTCCGAAAGAGAAACGCCGCCTATTGTTATTGACCCGGATGAAGGTTTCATGCAGGAGGCAAGCAGTTCGAGTAAGGTTGATTTTCCCGAACCGTTGGCTCCGGCGATACATACGCAGGAACCTTTTTCCACGGAAAAGCTGATGTTCCGAAGGGCCTTTGCCTTGTCATACGCATACGACAGGCCTTCAACCTTTACCTGTTCCAAAGCAGCCCCGCGTCAAGAAAAATGAACAGTACGGAAATGAGCGTAACAGCGGCCAATACCAGGCTGTCTTTTGCTTTCCACCTGAAGGCCGTCGTAACGGGGAAAGAGCCGTCAAAGCCCCTGAGACGCATCGCCGCAGAGACTTTCTCCGAACGGAGCACGGCGCTCGCCAGGGCCGATGAAAAAACCGCCGTATACGACCGCCATGCCGCAAGGGTTCCCTGCCGGGGCCGGCGCAGACGCATCGCCAGTAGTGCTACGAAGACTCTTTCATACAGGACAAAAATATACCTGTAACAAAGGACAAGGAGGGCGGCCAGTTTCGGAGGGGCCTTTAACGCAAGGAGGGCCGAAGCGATGACGCCCATGTTCATGGGTATAACGAAAAACATATACGCCAGAGCCGCCGCGTTTACGCGCAGGGTATACAACGCCGCCCTGTCCATGCTTTCCCCGCCCAGCGGTATGGTAACAAAAAGCATCAGGCAAAATACATTTACATGGGCCATGCGCCGAATCACTGTTTTGCCGTCCCGCGCCAGGGCAAGAAACAAAACCAGTATGACGCCAAGGAGCAGATAAAAAGCCGATACCTGTATTACAGCCATGATGAAAACAGCCCCCGCCGCCAGACGGCAGCGGGCGTCGCTGTTTTTCAAAAGGTCGTGGTTAAACTCAAGGTTGTTTGGATACATACCGGGGCAAAAGGCGCTTCAAAAAAGCCGCGCAAAACAGGGTGATGATTCCTTCCACCACGGCAAGGAGCAGATTGGCCGCAAAAACAAGAAGCGCCGTGGAAAAAAGATCTTTCGCGCTGAGAACAAGGGACAGTGTTACCAGAGCTGAACCAACGACAACCGCAACAAAACCGGCGCTGAAAGCCGCGGCCAGGTAGAGGCGTTCGGGAAAAATCCGCCGCACGAAAAAAGCAGCAAGGGCGGAGCTTCCCATTACCGTGGTATTCACCCCGAGGGAAAGGAACCCCCCGAACTGCAGCAGGAGTCCCTGCAGCAGCAGCGCGACAAAAAGCGCCGGTACGGCGCTCCAGCCGAGCAGCATTCCCGCAAGGCCAAGGACCGTCAGGTGTATGCTGGAAGGCCCCAGGGGTACATGAACCAGGGAAACAAGAAACAGCGCCGCCGAAACCAGGGCTGTTTCGGGCAGCTTTTCCGGGGCGGTCTTTTTCAGGCCTACGCCGAGACCGGCAACGGCAATGCCCCAGCCGGCGGCGATAAGCGGCGCGGACAGAACGCCTTCACTGATGTGCATAGTCAGCGGCCCTCCCCGGCGCGGTCTTCTTCAAAATAAAATGGTACGCCGCGAAAATATTCAAAATAAGGCTCAAACCAAGGACTATACGCGGCCACAGCGGCCCGCCTCCGGTGTTTTTTTCCGTACCGCCTGATTCGCCCTTTTCCGCGTTTATGGCAATCACACCCTTGTGCCCCTGTCCGTCTTCGGCCTCGATCCTCCACTCGCCGCTTTCATCGGGGACAAAGGAAAAGCAGCCGTTCCTGTCCGTCCAGCCCGCAATAGTTTCTACTGCCGGTGACGCTGGGGAAAAGACCTTTATATCCGCGTACGCCATGGGCTCTCCGGTGCTGTACCAAAAACGGACAACAGAGGCCGGGGCGGAAAACACTTCCGTCTCCACCCCGTGGGAGTAAAGCGCCGCGGCCAGAAACAACATCCCCAGGACAAGCGGGAACCGCGGGATATTCCCTTTCATTTAACGGTAAACACCACGATGGATTTCAGGGATTCTTCGTCATAGTTCGGATTGCCGCTTACAGATGCGACATGCCCGACCTGAACCATCCATATTCCCCGGGCGCCGGGAGTAATGCTTACCTGGCCGCTAGAATCGCTTGTTGTTGTGACGGCATAGGCTTCCTGTTCTCTTTCATTGTAGTTCTGGTAGGTCGCGTTCACCGCCGCGTTCCGCAGGGGCTGGCCCCTGTAGAGAACCCTGAAAACTGCCGGTCTGCCGCTCGCTATGACGGCCGGGTTGGTGACCGGAACGATTTCCAGGGTCAGGCCCAGAGGCAATGAAAAACTTCTGTCGCCTGGACCGGGATTGATGTAGGTCTTGCACCATTTTTCATTCCAGGATGTCCTGGTCACCGTAAAGCCCCTGGCGCTTACATTGGGCCTGCTTCCCTCCTGGCTTCCCCTGGTCGTGGTACTGTAGAAAAT
>JAISDF010000217.1 GCA_031265025.1 Spirochaetaceae bacterium | reverse complement strand
CTTCTTCTATCTGGCTGGGGAAGACATTGACGCCGTTGATGATGAGCATGTCGTCGGTGCGTCCGGCAAAGCGGCGGAGGCGGCGGTGGGTTCTGCCGCAGGGGCAGGGGCCGGGGATGTAGCCGGTAAGATCCCTGGTGCGGTAGCGGAGTATGGGGGTGGCTTCCCTGCACAATATGGTAAGAACCAGTTCGCCGGTTTCCCCTTCCTGTACGGGTTCAAGGGTGTCGGGGTCTATGATCTCCACGATGTAGCCGTCTTCCCAGATGTGGAGGCCGCTCTTGGCCTGGCATTCAAAGGCCGTGCCCGGTCCGTTCATCTCGGAGAGGCCGTAGGAATTGTACACGTCGATATGGAGCAGTTCTTCTATGCGATGCCGGGTATCTTCGGAATAGGGTTCCGCCCCGGCAAAGGCCCGCCTGAGACGGAGGCTGTCCCGGCTTACGCCTTCTTCCCGCATTTTCGATTCAACATGAAGGAGAAAACTCGGCGTGGAGTGAACCACGGTGGTTCCAAAGTCCCGCATGAGGCGGAACTGTTTTGAGGTATTGCCCGGGCCCGAGGGTATGACCAGCCTGCCTACTTTTTCCCCGCCCTGGTGAAAGCCATGACCGCCGGTAAAAAGGCCGTAGGTAATCATGTTCTGGAACACGTCGGTATTGTTACAGCCCGTGCTGTAAATGCAGCGGGCCACAAAGCCTGTCCAGCGTTCAAGGTCGTCCTTGGTATAATAAATGGTTGTCGGCGTTCCGGTGGTTCCGCTTGAGGCGTGGAGCCGTACCACTTCTTCCAGCGGTACGCTTAAAAAGCCGTAGGGAAAACCTTCGCGGAGGTCGCCCTTTGTGGTAAAGGGGACGCGTCGCAGGTCGTCAAGGCTTTGTATGTCGCCGGGACTCCGTATCCCGCAGCGGTCAAGGCGTTCTTTGTAAAAGGGCGTCCTGAGGGCATGGCCCACGGTTTCCCGGAGCCGCTCAAGCTGCCAGAGTTCAAGGCTGCTCCGGGGAAGCGTCTCCATGTCGCGGTTCCAGTACTGGTAGTTCATTGCCGGCTCCCGTTTTCCCTGCCGAGAGCGTAGGCCCTGAGATTGGCGCCGCATACCGAAGCGCCTTTGGCAAAAAACATCCGCTCTATGACTTTTTCGATTTCTCCTGAATCCAGGGGAAGGAAGGTCGAGGCCGCTCCCACCATGACCATGTTGACCGCCTTGGAGAGGCCCGCTTCCCTGGCAAGACGCTCCGCCTCAAGAATACAGTGCCGGGGAAAGGCGAGGACAGTTTTTTTAAGCTCCTCCGCGTCGGGATAGTCGGGGATATTGACCAGGGTTTCGGCGGCGGTAACAAGGGCGCCTTCGGGAGAAAGCCATGCCGCGTAACGGAGGCTTTCAAGTAATTCCATTGAAACAATCAGATCGGCGCTTCCCTGGGGAACGAGGTCCCCGGCTATGTCCTGGTCTGAAACGCGGAGATGGGCAAGCACGGCTCCGCCGCGCTGGGCCATGCCGTGCACTTCGCTCTGGCGCACCGTAAAACCGCCGGACAAGGCGGCCTGGGCTATGATGGCGGCTATGGAAAGCACGCCCTGGCCTCCCACTCCGGAAAGGATTATGTCTTTCTTCATACGGCGCCTCCCTGGCTGGGCGGCTGCTTCCGCCTTTTGCGGAACGCCTCAAGGCACTCCCGCCTGAATATGACTACCGAAAGTCCGGGGTAGAGAATCTCTTCCCTGAGCTTCACGCTGTTTTCCTCAAGGCGCTGTTTTTTAGCCTCAAGACAGAGCAGATGGCTTTTTTCCACGCCCGCGCCGAGTATCAAACTTTTCAGTTTTTCCGAAGGAACCATGGTATCCTGGCAGCCGGTCATGGCCACGGTCGCGTTGTCCAGTATCACCACGGTCATGGGCGTATTGGCCTTTTGCGCGTCGATGAGGCCCGTGAGACCCGAGTGGAGGAAGGTTGAGTCTCCTATCACGGCAAGAGCGTACTTGATGCCCGCGTCCGAAGCTCCCTTGGCCATGCCTATGCTCGCCCCCATGCAGACTATGCTTTCTATGGCGCTGTACGGCGGCAGGGCGCCCAGGGAATAACAGCCTATATCGGACAGTACGGCCTTTGAGTCAAGGCCCTCAAGGGCCGTCTTGATGGTCTCATAGCTGTCCGCGTGGGGGCAGCCCTGGCAGAGCTGGGGAGGACGGCCGGGAAGGGCCGGTATCTTCACTTTAAGTTTTTGTCGGGGAAGCAGTCCCAGGGCTGAACGTACATTGTCCGGGTCCAGTTCGCCGCTCCGCGCCACCGAGCCGTCGAATTTTCCCGACACGATGACCCTGTTGGGCAGTATGCCCCTGAGCCTTTCCTCGATGAACGGCTGGCCTTCCTCGATAACCAGCACCCTCTCCGCCCTTTCGCAGAGCTGCCTGATGGAATTGGCCGGCAGGGGATAGGCCCCTATGTGGAGCCGCGCCGGAAGGCGGCCGCTCCGGGAAGCGGCAAAGTCCTCAAGGTTTTCTTCGTAGTAATTTCCCCCGGTTCCCGAAGTAATGACCGCGATGCTCAGGTCCCTGTCCGCAATCTCAAGTTTATTCGCCCTGTGTGCCCGTGACCACGCGGACAATCCCTTCTGCTTTTCGATGAGAGCGTCGTAATTTTTCCGCGCGTAGGCGGGGAGAAGCATCCACCTGGTTTTGTCTTCCGTCTTGGAAAGGACATTCTGTTCCTTTGTTTCGCGGACCATGACTCCGGCGCGGGCATGGGAAAGCCTTGTTACCATGCGGAGCAGCACCGGAACGCTCCAGGTCTCGGAAAGGTCAAAGGCCTCCACGGTCATGTCATAGGCCTCCTGCTGGCTCCGCGGCTCAAGGCAGGGAATCATGGCGAAAGAAGCGTAGAAACGGGAATCCTGTTCATTCTGGGAACTGTGCATGCCCGGATCATCGGCCACGGCGACAACAAGGCCGCCCTTGATGCCCAACAGGGCGCTGTTGATGAAAGGATCGGAAGCCACATTAAGCCCCACATGCTTCATGGTCACCAGGGCGCGGCGTCCGGCCAGGGACACACCCAGCGCCGCCTCAAGGGCTGTCTTTTCGTTGGTACACCACAAAGCCGGGGGACCGCCTGCTTCATGCTCGGCGATAAGGTACTCAAGAATTTCCGTAGAAGGAGTCCCCGGATATCCGTATGACGCGCTTACCCCGCTGTGCAGGGCGCCCAGGGCAACAGCCTCATCCCCCAAAAGGGCCATAGTTTGCTTGATCAAATCCTTCAAAGAACCCTCCAGAAGTCGTTAAAATATAAGTTGTATGAGCATCTTTTTTCAAGGCCCCGCCCGAGGACAGCGCCCAAGCGAATGCGCAGGGCGTCCCGGCAATGAAGCGGCAAGGCGTGGGGCCCGATAAAGGCCCTGCCTAGGATGCAGTGACAGGCCCCCTACGTTCCATCTCAAAACGGGCCAGGTATTCTTTATAGGTATCCTGGGCTGAAAGGCAGGTAGCAAGCAAGTAGCCGGGAGCAGAATCAAATTCCCTCAGACCCCGGTAATAAAATTGTTTATGTTTTTCATCAATAATAAACGGCGTTATTCCGTTTTTTATACATTCCTTAAAAAGTATGAGCCGGCCGACCCGCCCGTTTCCGTCCTGAAACGGGTGTATCCGTTCAAACCGGTAGTGGAACCTGATGATGTCCTCAAAGCCGGAGCGGTTTTTTTGGTTATATTCCTCAAGAAGCCCTTTCATGGCAGATTTCACCTCGCGGGGCGGAGTCGTTTCAGCATCTCCAACAATATTGGGACGCGCCTTATAATCGCCTACCCGGAACCATTCCCTGGTAGAATCCGTTGTCGCGGTTTTAAGTATTCTGTGGATACTCTTGATTATTTCCTCCGACAAAGGCAGATCGACATTGTCAAGCATATAATCAAAACAGGCAAAATGGTTTTTCGTCTCAATAATATCATCGACATTGGCGGTTTCTTTGTCACCAGTACAGATGGTATTGGTTTCAAATATATAGCGGGTCTGGTCCTCGCTCAGACGACTTCCCTCAATACGGTTTGAATTATAGCAGCGCTTTATCTGGGTCAGATGGTAGATGCCCCCCTTGAGCTTCATATCTTTTTCTTCCCGCAGCCGGCCCGTCAATGTGTCCATACTTAAAACCCTTGTAAACCCTCAGTATAGATTTGATTTGTTTTTGTTACAAGGTGACGCATGTGCTTTACAATGAGCGGCTTCATATCTTGTGTTGTCCTAGAGAAGTAAGCGATCTCTGAGAATAACTTGACTTGTAA
>JAISDF010000084.1 GCA_031265025.1 Spirochaetaceae bacterium | reverse complement strand
TCATCATATTCATAAATATTATAAGAAATATTATATGCGGCCGGCAATTCTTTTATCACATTGTTATTTTCATCAAAATATCTTGTTATTATCTTTGTTTTGTCTTTTTCTTTGATTTCACCGTTTTCATAATACAGTGTCGATTGATATTGAATTTCGTAATATATAATTTTATTATTGATAGTACTGATTTCTTTATCAGGCATTTTGCTGTTTTTACAAGAAACAACCGCCGCTATTAAGGCTATGGTACATAGTATACATCTGGATTTCATGTAGTAACGGTATCCTTTGTTTATAAAACTGTCAACACGGTTTCCGAAAGATTATCAAGAAAATAGCGCATAACGGGCGCAGGCCGGGCATCAGGTTTGGCGGCCCGGCCTACTTTTGCCCCACTTCCCTGACCCGCGTTATTTCGTCGCGCAGGGCGGCGGCTTCTTCGAATTCAAGATTTTTGGCGTGTTCGAGCATTTCCGTTTCCAGCGCCCTGATGAGCTGCTTGCGCTGGGCCGGGATGAGGATGTTGTAGGATTTTTTAAGGACTTCGATGGACGCGGCGGCGGCGTCCCGCTCTTCGGCGGCATGGCGGATGAGTATGCCGGCTATGGCCTTCTTGACTGTGGCAGGCGTAATGCCGTGCTCCTTGTTATACGCCATCTGCGCCTTGCGCCGCCTTTCGGTTTCCGTGATGGCGTCCCGCATGGCGTCGCTCATTCTGTCGGCGTACATCACCACCCTGCCCGATGCGTTCCTCGCGGCCCTTCCTATAATCTGGATGAGGCTTGTAACGGAGCGGAGAAAGCCTATTTTGTCGGCGTCGAGTATGGCGATGAAGGCGACTTCCGGAAGGTCTATGCCTTCCCTGAGGAGGTTGATGCCCACGAGTACGTCAAATTCACCCTGACGAAGCTGGGTGAGTATTTCAACCCGTTCTATGGTTTCTACCTCGCTGTGTATGTAGCGGACCTTGAGGCCGAGACCCGAAAGGTAGTCGGTAAGGTCCTCGGCCATCTTCTTGGTCAGGGTAAGGATGAGGGAACGTTCTCCCCTGGCTATGTGTTTTTTTACTTCGCCGTAAATGTCTTCCATCTGGCCTTCGCCGGGCCTGACTTCAATTTCGGGATCAAGGAGTCCCGTGGGCCTGATGAGCTGCTGCACAATGCGTTTTGAGCCTTCAAGCTCGGCCTTGCCCGGTGTGGCGGACACATAGACCGTGGCGTCAAGGCGTTCGGCGAATTCGTCAAAGCGCAGGGGCCGGTTGTCCAGGGCGCAGGGGAGGCGGAAACCATAGTCAACGAGGTTTGTTTTTCTGCTCTTGTCGCCCGCGTACATGGCGCCTATCTGGGGCAGGGTTACATGGCTTTCGTCAATAAAGGTAAGATGTTTTTTTGGAAAATAATCAATCAGCGTGTCGGGGGGCAGGCCCGGCTTGCGGTCCGCGAGGGGGGCGGAATAGTTTTCTATGCCCGGACAGTAACCCATTTCGGTGAGCATTTCTATGTCATATTCAACCCTGGTCTTGAGCCGTTCCGCTTCGGGTATTTTTCCGGCCTTCCTGAAATATTCGTAACGTTCCGAAAGTTCTTCCTTGATGCGGTCAATGGCCTTGAATATCATGTCGCCGGGCATGACAAACTGCTTGGCCGGGTATATCACCGCCCGGTCAAGTTCTTCGTAGATTTCCCCGGAGATGGGATTGAAACGGCGTATGCGTTTGACTTCCTCCCAGTCAAGCTCTACCCTGTAGGCGTCTTCAAGATAGGCCGGATAAATCTCAAGTATGTCTCCCCGTTTCCTGAAACGGCCCCGTTCAAGGACAGCGTCGTTTCTTTCATATTGAAGTTCCACGAAGCGTTTTGCCAGGGCCTCCACGTCAATGGTATCGCCGGCGGCAAAAGACGCGGTCATCTTCCGGTACACTTCGGGGGTGGCAAGTCCGTAAATACAGGACACGGTGGATACGATGATCACGTCCTCCCGCTCCATGAGGCTCCGCGTGGCTGAAAGGCGCAGCCGTTCAATCTCGTCATTGATGGACGCGTCTTTTTCGATATAGAGGTCGCGGCTCGCGACATAGGCCTCAGGCTGATAGTAGTCGTAATAGGACACGAAATATTCCACCGCGTTGTGGGGGAAGAAGCCCTTGAATTCCCTGAAAAGCTGGGCGGCCAGGGTCTTGTTGTGGCTGATGATAAGGGTGGGCATCTGCACTTCTTCAATGAGCTTTGCCATGGTAAAGGTTTTGCCGGAGCCGGTTACACCCTGGAGGGTCTGAAACCGGTCCCCGGCCCTGATTCCCGTGGTGAGGGCCTCGACAGCCTGACCCTGGTCCCCGGCAAGATCAAAGGGCGCGGAAACTTCAAATTTACGCATGAGTGCATTATATCCATGATTGGGGTTTTTTTACAGGTCCTTTCCGCGGGGCTAAACAGGCGTCATGACAGCCCCTGTTGGCGGGACTATCTCAGATGACAAAAAAAAGGTATATTTTAAGCGGTGAGAAAGATGCTTTCAGATACGGAAAGATCCACTGAACGGTTCAATCCGTTTAACGATTTTATTGGAGGTTACAGATGAAAAACAGGTTTTTTGCGGTCTTGTGCGCCGCTCTGGTTCTGGGCTTGATTTCCTGCGGGACTACCAGCGTCAAGCGGGTTGACGCTGATACCCAGATTGATTTAAGCGGCTATTGGAACGATACCGACGTAAGGATAGTATGCGACAGTCTTATAAGGGACTGCCTGGATTCACCCAGGATAGCCCAGGTAAGCGCCCAAAAGGCCGGGCTTCCGGTTATTATCGTGGGGAATTTCCGCAACGACAGCGATGAGCATATCGAGACGGAAATCATCTCCCTGCGCATGGAAGCCGCCGTCCTCAATTCGGGCCGCGCCGATTTTGTGGCAAGCGGTTCCCTGAGGGACGACATACGCCAGGAAAGGCAGGAGCAGCAGTCCTGGGCCAGTGAGGAAACGGTAAAGGCCCTGGCAAACGAGACCGGCGCTGATTTTTTCCTCTCCGGCAGGGTAAAAACCATTATAGACAGGGCGGGCAATACCATGGTCAGAACCTATTTTGTGTACGCCGAGCTTACCGAAATCGAAAGCAACAGGAGAATCTGGATAGGCGAAAACAGCGAGATCAAGAAAGTCATCAAGAATCCCAGTGTCAGGTTCTGATACAACGGGCTTCCACAGGGTTCATTGTGAAAAACCGGCTTTCCGCGTTATGCGTAGTTTTTCTCCTCTGTTCCTGCGCGTCAACCGGGCATTACAGCGGGGTGGACCGGCAGCTTGCCCAGGGCGCTTACCGGAACGCCTACGCCTCCCTTGAATCCTCAAAGAAAGCATACCGGGAAAAGGACCGCATCCTCTATTATCTTGATCTGGGGATGCTGGCCCACTACGCGGGAGATTACGGTGAATCTTCAAAGCTGCTCCAGGACGGAGAGCGGGCCATGGAAGACGCCTATTCCAAAAGCATCACCCAGACGGTGGGAACCTTTCTTGTCAATGACATGGCCCAGGAATATTCGGGCGA
>JAISDF010000254.1 GCA_031265025.1 Spirochaetaceae bacterium | reverse complement strand
AATTTCCGCTGCCCTTTGGGGCAGTGAGATACAGGGATGGATTCACGGAATCCCCTTAAAACGCGCCGTTACCGGCCGTGTCTTTGGGTTCGTGAACAACGGAGGAAATTTTGGCTGTCGTTACGATGAAAAGCCTGCTTGAATCGGGGGTTCATTTCGGACACCAGGTCAAGCGCTGGGATCCGCGGATGAAGAAATACATCTTCGCGGAACGGAATGGGATTCACATTATTGATCTTCAAAAAACCATACAGGCCATAAAAGACGCCTACGAAGTGGTGCGGAAAACCGTCGCTTCGGGAAAGACGGTGCTTTTTGTGGGAACCAAAAAACAGGCCCAGCAGGCTATCCAGAAAGAAGCCGAACGCTGCGGCATGTTCCATGTCAACAACCGCTGGCTTGGCGGCATGCTTACCAATTTCGTTACCATAAAAAAATCCCTGCTCCGCCTGAAGAAGCTCGAAAAGATGGAAGTTGACGGAACCTTCGAAAACCTTACCAAAAAGGAAATTTCTTCTCTCGGCAAGGAACGAGCCAAGCTGCAGAAAAACCTCGGGGGCATCAAGGAAATGAAGGATATCCCCGGCATACTCTTCATCATTGATACCCGCAAGGAGGCCATTGCCGTAGCCGAAGCCCAGCGCATGGGGATTCCCATTGTGGCGGTTGTTGATACCAACTGTAATCCCGACGGCATCAATTACCCCATACCGGGAAACGACGACGCCATACGGGCCATCACCCTCTTTACCCAGATTGTGGCCAACGCGGTTGTCGAGGCCGACAACGAGGCGGGGCTCAAGATCATCGAAACCCTGGGAGAGGAAGACGAGGATATGGCCGGCGTCATGACCGACGCTTCCGTACGGGAAGAGGACAAGGAAATCGATATCGCCAAATACGCCGAGGGAGAGGCCAAGGCCGGTGAAGACGCCGTCAAGGGCGAGGATGCCGAAGAGGAAGACCCGCTCCCTGTGGATGTTGACAAGGTCTATGGAGAGGACGCCTGACATACGCGCTTTTGCGCCGCTGTCGCGCCGCTACCGCGCCTTCACCACGAATTGACAGGCTTTCCCAAAAGAGCGCGGGTTTTGACCCCGGCGGGAGCCTGTTCCAAACAAGGAGTTTTCAAATAAATGGCTACTATAAGCGCGTCTGATGTAAAGGCCCTCCGGGAAAAAACCGGGGCGGGTATGATGGAATGCAAGAATGCCCTGAGCGCCAGCGACGGCGATTTCGCCAGGGCGGAAAAACTGCTCAAGGAAAAGGGCCTCGCGGCGGTAGAAAAACGCTCCGACCGGGCGACCAATGAGGGCAAGGTTTTTGTAAAGACAAAGGACGGTGTTTCCGTGCTGGTTGAGCTTGCCTCTGAAACCGACTTTGTCGCGCGGAATCCCGAGTTTATCACGCTCGGCGGCGTTATCGCCGACACGGTTCTTGAGAAGGGTTATGCCGAAAGCGACCTTTCCAGGGACGGAAAGGTTTTCGGCGCTCTTAACGACATGGTTACCGCCCTTGCCGTCAAGATACGGGAAAACATGAGCCTCAAGCGGGTCAAAGTGCTCAAGGCCGCTTCCAATGAGTATCTCTCCCAGTATATACACGGCGACGGCAATATAGGCGTGGTGGTCAAGGCCGCCTCGGACAAACCCGAGGTATTTCAGAAGGACGAGGTAAAGGAATTCATCTTTACCCTGGCCCTTCATATTGCCGCCTTTAATCCCATGGCCCTGGACCGCAGCAGCATAGATCCCGCGTACCTAAAGGAACAGGAAGACATATTCCGCAAGCAGATGGAACAGGACGAAAAGCTCAAGGCCAAGCCCGCGAATGTCATCGACGGCATACTCAAGGGCAAGATCAACAAATACCTCTCGGACATCTGCCTCCTTGAGCAGGGTTATGTAAAAGACGAAAAAATTCCGGTGGGCAAGGCCCTTGAAGCCCTGGGCAAACAGGCGGGCGCCGTCATCACGGTCAAGGAATTCGCGTATTTCAAAGTCGGAAATTAAGGGAGTACGGAAATGCACAGCGTCATTTCAGCGTCCGGGGAAAGGATGAAAAAAACCGTGGCGAACCTCAGGGAGGGCTTTGCCGCCCTGAGGACGGGCAGGGCTTCGGCCTCCCTGTTCGACAAGATAAAGGTTGACTGTTACGGCGATAAATCGCCCCTTAACCAGGTCGCCAATATATCCATCCCCGAAGCGAGGCTTATCGTCATACAGCCCTGGGACAAGGGCGTCATAGGCGATATTGAGAAGGCCATACGGAGTTCGGAACTTTCCCTTAACCCTTCCAATGACGGCAAACTCATACGGATATCCATTCCTCCCCTTACCGAGGAAAGGCGCAGGGAACTGGCCAAAGTCGCCAAAGGCCAGGCGGAACAGAGCCGGGTCGCCGTGAGGAACATACGCCGGGACGGTAATGACGAGCTTAAAAAACTTCTCAAGGACGGTACGCTTACCGAAGACGAGGAAAGCAAAAACACCGAAGAGCTTCAGAAACTTACCGACAGTTATATCACCCAAATTAACCAGGTTCTTGAAGAAAAAGAGAAAGAAATAATGGAAGTCTGACCAAAGGATTGATTTGAATACTGATCGTATACATGCTGCGAATATCCCTGCCCATATAGGCATCATCATGGACGGAAACGGCCGCTGGGCGAAAAAGCGCGGCCAACTGCGCACACAGGGCCACCTTGAGGGGCTTTCGCGGGCAAAAAACATCGTGCAGGCGGCAAGCGACATGGGCATACGGTATTTAACCCTCTATGCTTTTTCCACCGAAAACTGGAAGCGCGCCGCCGAAGAAGTGTCTTTTATCATGGGCCTTGTCAAGCAGTACCTCCGCTCGGAACTTGCCTTTTTCATGAAAAACCATATACGGATACGCCACGCCGGGGACATGGAAACCCTGCCCCCCGATATAGCCGGTGAAATACGCGGTGTCTGCGCGGAAACGGCCGCTTTCCCCGGACTTCAGGTGATTCTTGCCCTTAACTACGGCGGCAGAAACGAACTGGTGAGGGCGGTAAAACGCATAGCACAGGAACATACGGCGGCGGAACAAATCACCGAGGGCTGTATCAGCGCCATGCTTGACAATCCCGATATTCCCGACCCCGACCTGATTATCCGCACTGCCGGGGAATTCAGGACCAGTAACTTTCTTATCTGGGAAGCGGCCTATGCGGAATACTATATTTCGGATAAACTGTGGCCCGACTGGACCGCGGAAGATTTGGCTGAGGCGGTACGGGTCTACGGGAACCGGGACCGGCGTTTTGGCGGAGTACAACAATGAAAAAACTTGGACAACGGCTGCTCATCTTTTTTGTGGGCCTTCCCCTGCTTGTCTGCCTTATCGTGTTTTTTCCCCAGAAGCAGCACCTTGCCTTAAATATTCTGGTAGTCCTGCTTTCCTCGGCCGGCGCCCTGGAATACGCCGCCATGCTCAGGCTGAAAAACCACGGCATCTATCCTGTTGAGGCCGCTGTTTTCGGTGCCCTCGGGCCCGCCGCCGCCACCGTACAGGTAAGTTTCACCCGGAGCGGGGGAATCATACTGGCGGCCGTTGTTTTCGGCGCGGCATGGTTTCTTGTCTCGCGGGTTTTTTCAGGGGAAAAGGATATTGAAAAGGCCCTTGAGCGTATCGCCGGCGGCTTTTCGGTCATCGTGTACCCCGGACTTTTTCTTGTCTGGATTATACGCATGGCCCTGTTCCCCGAGGCGGCCAAGGTCATACTCATATTTCTTCTCATAGTGTGCGCCGGTGATTCGACGGCCTGGGCGTCAGGCATGGTTCTGGGCAGGGGGAACCGGGGAGTGGTCGCGGCCAGCCCCAACAAGAGTATCGCGGGCTTTATAGGCGGCTTTATCGCTTCCCTGCTTGTAAGCCTCGGCGCGGTACTGTTTTTCCCCGGCATCTTTTATTCCGCGAAGCTGCCCCCCCTTCTCGCGGGATTTATACTCGGCCTCGGTACGGGGCTGGCCGCCGTTTTGGGGGATTTGTCCGAATCTGTTCTTAAACGCGGCGTCAACATCAAGGATTCGGGAACCCTCATACCCGGCCGGGGCGGGGTCCTTGATTCCATTGATTCCATAGCCCTGGCGGCGCCGGTATTCTACTGCCTCTACCGCCTCTTCTTTTTTTAGGGAAACAATGAAAAAGCGCGTCGCCCTTTTGGGGGCCTCGGGTTCCATAGGAAAAAGCGCCCTTGACGTACTCAGGGAAGGAAGGGATTTTTTTGAACCCGTACTTTTCAGCGCCCATACCAGGGAAGAAAGCCTTCTAAAACTCAAGGAGGAATTCCCCCAGGCTCACCTGGCCCTTTCCGGGAAAGAGAACGGGCCCGAAGGCATAGGGTATTTTGGCAACAAGGGGCTCCTTGAGGCCATAGCCCGCGCCGGCGCCGATATAGTCTTAAACGGCATTTCGGGATCGCCGGGGCTCAAGGCCTCCCTCGCGGCCATACAAAGCGGCGCCGATCTTGCCCTGGCAAACAAGGAAACCATAGTCATGGCTTCTTCCCTTGTTTTTGCCGAAGCGGAAAAGGCGGGGGTACGCATACTCCCTGTGGATTCGGAACATTCGGCGATTTTTGCCCTTCTTGAGGCCCACGGAAAGGAAAGGGCCGTTGAACTGCTCCTTACCGCGTCAGGAGGCCCTTTTCGCGCCAGAAGCGCCGAATCCCTTGAATCCATAGGGCCGGAAGAGGCCCTGGCCCATCCTACCTGGAGCATGGGGCCCAAAATTACCATTGACTCGGCTACTTTGGCCAACAAGGGACTTGAGGTCATCGAGGCGGTGGGGCTCTTCGGCGTTACGCCTGAACATATCAAGGTGGTGATTCATCCCCAGAGCGTTGTTCATTCCATGATACGCCTCAGCGACGGGGCCGTGTATGCCCAGCTCTCCAAACCGGACATGCGGCTTCCCATTCACAACGCCCTGTACTGGCCAGAGTGCCTCCCCTGCCCCTTTGCCCGCCTTGAATTTGAAGGGCTGACGCTGGAATTCAAAAAGCCCGATTTTGAAAAATTCCCCATGCTGCCCCTGGCTTATGAGGCGGTGAAACAGGGTGGCGTCTATCCCGCGGTGTATAACGCGGCAAACGAGATCGCCGTAGAGGCCTTTCTTTCCGAACATATAGGCTTTACGGATATCCCGAAACTTACCCGCGAGGCCCTCTCCCGTGATTGGCAAACAGGGGACGATTCATTACAGTCAATACTTGAAGCCGATAAAATGGCCAGAAATTTAACTATTCGATACATTACGGAGCATTTTTCATGGTAACGGGAACACTGGCGGTACTGGTAAAAATAATCCTGGGTTTGGTTGGAATGGGCATTGTGGTCCTGGTCCATGAACTCGGGCATTTCACGGCGGCCCGCCTTTTGGGTATTGAAGTAGAGGCTTTTTCCCTGGGCTGGGGCAGGCCGCTGCTGCGAAAAAAGATGGGCGCTGTCGAATACCGGATCGGCATTCTTCCCCTGGGAGGCTACTGCAAACTGAAGGGAGAGGCCGAGTACCAGGCGGCCATTTCCAGTCCCGGAGCGGAACTGCCCCGTACGCCGGGCACCTTCTTCGGGGCTAAACCCTGGCGGCGTATTATAGTGTCCGCCGCGGGGCCGCTGTCCAATGTGGTCTTTGCCGCGCTGGTGTTTATGTTCATCTGGGGTTCGGGCTTTGAGATACGCAGCCTTGACAACCGCATCGTTCTCGCGTCGGAGATAAACCCCGAAGAACAATATCCCGCCGACGAGGCCGGCCTTAAAACCGGCGACCGTATTGTGGAAATCGCCGGCAGGCCAATAACAAACTACCGCGACATACAGGAAGCCATAGCCCCCAGGGGCGATATTCCCACGCTCATCAAGGCCGAACGCCAGGGCGCCGTGCTGGAAACAGAGCTTGTGCCCCGCATCGACAAAAGTTCCGGCGCCGGAAAGCTCGGCGTGTACTACTGGGCGGATCCGGTAATCGCCTCGGTAACACCCGGCAGCCCCGCCCACAAAGGGGGGCTTGAGAAGGGGGACCTCATACGCGCGGTGAACGGAGGCGAACTGCCCTATACCGTGGCGCTTTTTCCCCTGCTCAGGGACAAGCCTTCCCTTCTCACTGTTGAATACCTGCGGGAAGGCGTAACACATAACGCCGCCCTGGAACTTTCCTACGACAGCGGCGGCGCGGCCGACATAGGCATAGAATTCGAGACCATCTCCTATCCGGTACAGGGGCTTCCGCCGCACAGGGCGGTGCTCAAGGGCCTGGGAGAAACCTGGAACACCCTCACCCTTTCGCTGCGCAGCCTTGCCCTGCTCTTCAAGGGCATAGACCTTACCCAGGCGGTTTCCGGCCCGGTGCGGATTACCTATATGGTGGGGGATGTCGCCGCCGAAGGCTTTGGACAGGGCCTGCGGGAAGGCCTTATTTCAATGGGTAATTTTCTTGCCCTTATTTCCATAGCCCTCTGCATCATGAACCTCCTTCCCATTCCCGTACTTGACGGAGGCATGATAGCGCTTTTTATATTTGAAGGAATCATGCGGAGGCCCATCAGGGCCAAAACGATTTATATTTTTCAAACTGTCGGGGCGGTGGTAATCTTCGGCCTGATGATCTTCGCTGTTTTTGGAGACATACTCTTCCTCGCCGGCAGACGATAAGGGTAAAAAAATGAAACGGAAAATTACCTGTATCTGCGAAACCGTGTTCGATATTGACGTTCCCGAATCCGCTGATCTTGACAAGACGCCGGACACGCTCAATGAGATACTGGACGGGACCTTTCTGTCCTACACCTGTCCGGGCTGCGGAAAAACCCACAAGCCTGAATTCCCCATTACCATAGCCTGGCCTTCAAAATCCCTCAGCCTCGATGCGCTGCCAGAGACCGAACGGGGGGCCTATTACAGGCGGAAAAAGGACGCGGGTGGAAACCCGGTTGTCATCAGCTTTCCCGAGCTGGCCGACCGCCTCGCGGTGATACGGGACGGCCTTGAGCCTGTGGTGATTGAGGCCCTTAAATACTACATGCTCTCCAAGGCCCAGCAAAATTACCCGGATAAGGAAATATCCATGTGGTATCAGAGGAAGGAAGAAGGGCATCTTGAATTTCACCTTCACGGCATACGGGAAGGGGAAGTCGCGGTAAGCCGCATACCCCTTGACCTGTACGAAAAAAATCTCCGGGACTATAAAAAAAGTCCCCGGTCGGAACTTTTTGCGTCCCTCAAGGTGCGGAACTATGTTTCGGTACAGAACCTTATGCGTCCCGAGGAACTGCTGTAACCATGAACAAGAAACTCCCCGCCGTTCTTTTTCTCTGGGTTCTGGCGTTTTCCGCCGGGGCGCAAAGCGAAAACCAGGACCTGCCGGGTCCCCACAAGGGGGCGGTCAGCGTGGTTCTCCCTGACGGCGAAGGAAGAATACTTTCCGCCGGAGAGGACGGCTTTCTCAACATCTGGGACCCCGCGTCAGGCAGGGCCGTCGGCCGTTTCCAGCTCAGTTCTTTTTCAATCACCGGCATGGCCAAAAGGCCGGGCCAACAGGAACTTGCGCTTATAGAAACAGACGGCATGGGCCTCTACAGAATCTCGGTCTGGAATTACGCCGAAAGGAACAAGCTCTTCACCCTGCGTTTCAGGGACCCCGTGTCCTTTGCCGGCTATTCCGCCGGGGGCGGCTTTCTCATGGTAGGGCGGAGCGGCAGAACCCCGGTGGTGTTTCTTGACCCCCAAACCGGGGACCAGCTTGAAGCCCCTGTGGGGCTTACCGGAAACGTCAGTTTCGCGGCCACGGGCCGTTCTGAGCGTACCATGGTCTGTTATTCCCCTTCGGGGATACTTTCCTACTGGAACCTTGAAAGCGGCGAGGAAGTCCGCACCTACAGGGTTCCCGAAAACCTCAAAAACCCCATACTGTTCAGCAACAACCGTTTTTTCGCCGGTTATGATTCCCAGGGGCTTTCCGTTCTTGACGCCACATCGGGGATACTTCTGGCCCGTTCAACCGAAAGCCGCTCCGGCCTTCTGGTGGCCTCAGGCGGCGAAAGCGCCGAATTCATAAGCGAAGAACGCCAGGGAAACACTACCCGCGTCCTGCGCTACGGCGTAAGGGAAAACGGAAGCCTGGAAATAAAAAACCGCCGCGCCCTTCCCTCTTCGGTTCCCTCTGTCAGTTCCTCGGCATTGAGCGGGGAGGACCTCATACTCGGCGGAAGCGACGGGCTTGTCAGGATAGTGGACGGGTCAGGGAGCCTTAAAACCCTCGGGACAAGGTCCCAGTACGAAATCCACGAAGGGGCCGTATCGGGGAATACCCTGGCCGTGCTGAACAGAAACGGCTCTCTTGCCCTGCTTCCCCTGGACTACAGGGATTTTTCGCGGGGCATGCGGATCAGTTTTACCGCAGCCGGAGCCTATAACCGCATAGCGGGCGACCCGAATTATCAGGAAGGGGAAGAAGAAACGGGAAGCCGCGGGCCGGCCTTTCTCCTGTGGAATTCCGAAAACACCCGGAGTTCCCCTTCCCTTCGCTTTTTGTCGGGACCAGCGAGAAATCTCAGCTCCCTGGCGCTCCGCTTCAATCTGCGTTCAGTCTCGGTACTGGGAAACAGGGCCCTCTTTCTTGACGTTATGGGCAATGTCTTTATGGTGTCCCTCGAATCAGGCGATATTGTGTACCGGTATTCCTCGCTGGGGTCCCTCGACGCGGTCTTTGCCGATGAAAAGACCATCATACTGGGAAGGAGCGGCGCGTCAACGCCCTTCCTCATGGTGAATACCGAGAGCGGCGAGACCGTGCCCCTTTCCTATCCTTCGGATATAGGCGCCAGGCTCTACCGGGGAAGCGATACGGCCATCTATGCCGCCGTGGTAGACCAGGCTTCGGGGGAGCTTAAAACCAGCGTGATACTTCTTGATACCGCTGATCCCCCTTCGTCACAACGGCTCCTTGAGTACCAGGGAGAGGATACGGCCTTTGGCCTTGCCGAATGTTCAGGCGCCCTGGCGACAACCCTGGGAGGAGACGGCGCCACGCTTTTCAGCCACCGGGGATTCAGTTCCTTTGAACGCAGTCCGGGGCTTCCCGAAAAACTCATCGGAGGAAGGCTTTTTATCATCGCCATTGACGACGACGGGTCCATTATCTGGCATGACAAGGACACAGGCGCCATACTCGCCTCGCTGAGGCTGTACCGCAATGAGTGGATTCTTGATTTTGGGGAAGGCTCTCCTGAAGAAAGCCCTCTCAGGGGAAGCGTAACAGGGATACGTTAATCGTGGCTGGGGTTTTTTCCGACCCTTTCTATGGCCATACGCACCGCGCTTTTCACCGATTCGGCGTAACCGGGCTCATCCATCGCGCGGGACGCGTACTGGATTCCCAAAAGGGATACGCGGTACAGGGGCTTTACGTTGTTCAGGGCCACCGCGGCCATGTCAATCACGCAGTCCTGGCAGCGGCATATCGCGGCGGGGTATGCCCCAAGCTGCTTTTCAAGTTCGGTGATTATGAGGTTTTCGGCCTCATTTTTAAGAACGCTCCCAAAGTCATATTCTTCACTAAACGCCATAGTCACCTCATCTTTATTCTAGCTGTTTCGTGACATATTTTCAAACCTGGTATACTGGGGAAGGAACACAATATTCACCGTTCCCACAGGCCCGTTGCGCTGCTTGGCTACGATGAGTTCGGTTTTATATTCCTGGGGCCTCTCCTCCCCGGCTTTCTTGTCCGACTCCCGTTCCCGGTGCAGGAACATTACCACGTCCGCGTCCTGTTCAATCGAGCCCGACTCCCTGATATTGGCAAGGGTGGGCTGCGTACCCTCGGCGTCCCGGTTGACCTGCACAAGGGCCACTATGGGTATTTCAAGCTCCCTGGCAAGACTCTTGAGGGACTGGGAAATCTCGCCCACCCTTTCCCAGCTTTTGAGGGTTTTATTTTCGGAACCGATGAGTCCTATATAATCAATAAAGATAAGTTCCACTTTTTTTTGAATTTTGATCCGCATGGCCTGGGCCCGTATGTCCAGCATGGGCATATTGGGCATGTCGAAAATATACAGCGGGGCTTCATAAATGCGGCCCGCGGCGTCCATGAGGCTCTTAAAATCACTGGGTTTGAGTTTTCTGTTTTTGAATTTATTTGAATCTATCCGCGCCTCGCTGGCAATGAGGCGCTGCATCAGCGCCATGCCGGACATTTCCAGGGTAAAAAAAGCGACGGGAATTTTTCGCGTCCTGTTCATGGACATGTTAGCCGCCATGGTAAGGGCAAGGGCGGTTTTTCCGACAGAAGGCCTTGCCCCGATGATGATAAGTTCTGATTTCTGGAACCCCGAGGTAAGGCCGTCAAGGTCCTCAAATCCCGACGGTATGCCCGTATAGGCTTCCCCGGAATGGTAGATTTTTTCCAGCGTTTCTATGGTCTGGGGTACCAGTTCCTGGGCGCTCTGAAAGGTCAGGGCATGACGGTTTTCCGCCAGATCGAAGATGTGTTTTTCGGCTTCCTCAAGTATGCTCCGGGGTTCAATGCCTATGTCATAGGCCTGTTCAATAATTCGGCCCGAAATCCTGAGGAGCCGGCGCTTGATCGAACAGTCCCGCACCTGCCGGGCATAATATTCGATATTGGCGCTTGTGGGAACCACATTGGTAAGATCCGCCACATAGGCGGGCCCGCCCGCCTGGTCAAGGGCGCCTGTCCTGGCAAGGGTATCCACCACTATGGGAATTTCCGCGTCTATGCCTTCCTTGAAGAGGTCAAGTATGGCCTTGTAGACGCGGCGGTTGGCGTTGGAATAAAAATCCTCGCTTTCAAGGTACTGGATGGCGACGGCTATGGCGTTCCCGTCAAGAAGCAGGGCGCCGAGTACGGCCCGCTCCGCGTCTTCATTATGGGGGGGAATCTTCTCGGTATTTTGCGGAGCGGCCATTACTCAAAACCTTATTCTCAAGTATCCTCCCCGGGAGGGGCACTTTCCGGCGCGCTTGCGGCGGCTTCCGCGGGGGCGGCCTCCGGCGCGGCGGTTTCCGCGGCCGTGGCAGTCTCAACCGGTACACTTGCGACAGTTTCCGGCGCGGCAGTCTCCGTGGCCGGGGCAGCTTCAGCCGGCGCGCTTGCGGC
>JAISDF010000114.1 GCA_031265025.1 Spirochaetaceae bacterium | reverse complement strand
ATTGCCCGCTCTGATTCGGGCGAAACAATCCCCCTGGCCCAGTGGTGGCCGGTGCGCAGGGCAAGGCCGGTTTCCAAACGGCTTTCCCCCAATGAACCCCTGGTAAGCGGCCAGCGGGTCATCGATGTGTTTTTTCCCCTGTCAAAGGGAGGAACCGCCGCCATACCGGGCGGCTTCGGGACCGGCAAGACCATGACCCAGCACGCCATAGCCAAGTGGTGCGACGCCGACGTGATTGTCTATATAGGCTGCGGCGAGCGGGGCAACGAAATGACCGACGTGCTTACCGAGTTCCCCGGCCTCGTCGATCCCCGGAACGGCCGTTCCCTCATGGAGCGGACCATCCTCATCGCCAACACCAGCAATATGCCCGTAGCGGCCAGGGAAGTTTCCATCTACACAGGCGTAACCCTGGCCGAGTTCTACCGGGACATGGGCTACCATGTGGCTATCATGGCCGATTCAACAAGCCGCTGGGCCGAGGCCCTCAGGGAACTTTCTGGCCGTATGGAGGAAATGCCCGCCGAGGAAGGCTTTCCGGCCTACCTTCCCACCAGGCTTGCCGAATTCTACGAAAGGGCGGGAAGGGTCAAAACCCTGAACGGCGGTGAAGCCTCGGTTTCGATTATAGGGGCCGTCTCCCCTCCGGGAGGGGATTTTTCAGAACCAGTAACCCAGCATACCAAGCGCTTTATACGCTGTTTCTGGGCCCTGGACCGGGAACTTGCCAATGCCCGGCATTATCCGGCCATAAGCTGGACAGACAGCTATTCGGAATACGCCGGGGAAGTCGAGGCCTGGTGGGAACGGATCAACCCATCCTGGGCCGGGGTGAGGCGCAAGGCCCTTGAACTCCTCAAGAAGGAACAGCGGCTTGCCGAAATCGTCCGCCTCATAGGGTCTGACGCCCTGCCCGACGACCAGCGGCTCATACTCCTTGCTGCGGATATTGTAAAAGACGGCTTTCTCCAGCAGAATTCCTTTGACGACGCCGACATGTACTGTGTCCCCCTCAAACAGGTGCGTATTCTGGAACTCATCATGGAATTTTACGAGCGGTCCCTGGACTGCGTCAAACTGGGGGCGCCGCTCCTCAAAATAACCGCCCTTCCCGTGCGGGAAAAGCTCGCCCGCCTCAAAAGTACGGTTCCCAATGACCAACTCGACCAGCTTTCCCATTTTGAAAAAGAAATGAAAGATTCCCTTGATGAACTTGAACGATCCTACCGGGTCAAGGAGCTTCCGTGATGAAACCGGCATTGATGGAAAGGGTAATGAGGAGCCTGCCATGAGAGGTGTTGAATACAGGGGCCTTGTCCGTGTTGAAGGGCCTGTGGTTATAACCGGGCGGGGCAGGAACGCGGGTTTTAACGAACTCGTCGCGGTCTACGGCCGGGACGGAGGCCGCCGCCTGGGCAGGGTGGTGGACATGAGCGCCGACTGGACTGCCGTGCAGATTTTCGGCAGCAATACCGGCCTTTCGGCGGAAGACTCCCGGCTGGAATTCCTGGACCGGCCCATGGAACTCAGGGTGGGGAAGGGTCTTTTGGGCCGGGTCTTTAACGGCCTGGGAGAACCCATAGACGGCTCAGGCGACATATTTTCTTCGGAGCGCATGGATATCAACGGCCTCCCCATTAACCCCTATGCCAGAACCTATCCCCGTGACTTCATACAGACCGGCATTTCCGCCATAGACGGCATGAATACCCTGATACGGGGCCAGAAACTGCCGATTTTTTCGGGAAGCGGCCTTCCCCATAACCAGCTTGCCGCCCAGATAGTCAGGCAGGCCGCCATCATCAAACCCTCCGGACAGCCATCCGGGGCCTCTTTAGGGGCCCCCTTAGGGGAACCCTCCCCGGCGGATTCCGCTCCGGGCGAAGCGCCCTTTGTGGTGGTGTTCTGCGCCATGGGCGTCAAGTACGACGTGGCGCGATTCTTTCTTGATGATTTTGAACAATCCGGGGTCCTCGCCAATGTAGTAGTGTTCCTCTCCCTTGCCGACGCGCCGAGCCTTGAACGGCTTGTGGCGCCCCGCTGCGCCCTCACCGCCGCCGAATACCTGGCCTACCGGGAAAACATGCACGTGCTTGTGGTCATGACCGACATGACCAATTACTGCGAGTCCCTCAGGGAAGTTTCTTCCATACGGGGCGAAGTCCCCAGCCGCAAAGGTTATCCGGGCTATTTGTATTCCGACCTGGCTTCCCTGTACGAAAGGGCCGGAAAGATAAAAGATTCCTCCGGGTCAATCACCCAGATACCCATACTGACCATGCCCAATGATGACATAAGCCACCCCATACCCGACCTTTCAGGCTATATCACCGAAGGCCAGATAGTGCTGGACCGGGAACTGTTCCAGCGCGGCGTGTACCCCCCTGTCGCCGGCCTCCCCAGCCTTTCGCGCCTCATGAAGGACGGCATAGGGCCCGGCATGACCCGCGAGGACCACAAGGACCTGTCCAGCCAGCTCTTTGCCGCCTATTCCAAAGTCAGGCA
>JAISDF010000073.1 GCA_031265025.1 Spirochaetaceae bacterium | reverse complement strand
GCTACAAAAGCGAGGGTGGCGGTGTACGAGTTAGTAATGACGAGTCCGAATTCACCCTGAAAGGCGGAACGATTTCCGGGAACATCGTCATCAGTGACAACTATGCCGTGGGTGGCGGTGTTATGGTGTATAAGGGAACATTCACCATGGAAGGTGGCAGGATACAGGGCAGCGAGGACAGCGACGGCGTCACCAAAAACACCGCCACACGCGACGACGGCGGCGCGGCGCTGTTCGTGAACCAGGGCCAGGCGGTGTGGGGAACGGGCGGCACGTACACCCAAGGCGGTGTGGACAAGACAGGCGGATCGGACATCGGCAGTACGGACGACATGCTGATTGCGGTGCCCGCGCCGTAAGGGGCGCGGTTCTACACGGGCAGTTCCTCTGCCCTGACGCCGAGTTTTGCCGCCGCCTTTTCCGCGCTGTCTTTGCCTGAGAGTATGGCCGTTTTGCCCCGGTCCATGACCGAAGCAAGGCGGCCCGCCGCTTCCTGAATTTCTTTTCCCGAAATCCCGGTAAAATCCCTGAGTTTTGAGATAAGAAAACGGTTTTCTATGCCGTAGAGCCAGCGGAGGAAATCCGAGCAGCCCTTTTCCGCGCTGGTCCTGGGCTTGGTTTCTTTTGAATACGCGCCGATGACAATCTTTTCGAGTTCGTCGGGGTCTATGGGCGCCGCGGCGGTTTTTTTTAAGATTGAACCAAAGGCCGCAAGGGAACGCGGGGGATCGGGGTCCCGGTAGCTTGCCATGACAAAGACATGCTCCATGCGGTCGGGGGAAGCAAAGGCCCCGTAAGCGCCGCCCCGCATGCGTATGTCCTCCCAGAGCGCGCCGGTGGAAAGCAGGTGGCTCAGGATGAGTTCCGCCGACTGCTCCCTGCTTGCGTAGGCTGTTCCGTCCAGGGCCAGGGCCGCGAAGCCGACCTGAAGGGAAGGAGAACCGAAGACAGAAGCCGTTGAGCCCGGATAGAAATTTTCCGCCGGGACGCTTTCGGCGCAGCGGGGGCGGGGAGGGCCCAGCGGCGGAAAGCGTTTTTCCAGGGCCTTCATGGCCTTTTCCACGGCGTTTTCCGAGGCGGTGATGTTGACCAGGAGCCCGCCGTTCTTTCGCAGCGCGTCCTGTATGGCAAGGCATTTTTGGGCAGCCTTGGCCGGGCCTGTTTCGGCAAGGCCGTGAACAAAGGCAAGCTGGTCAAGGCCGTTCCAGACTTCGTCCACGGCAAGGGAGCGGGAAAAGAGCCGCGCGGCGATTCCTGCGGCATAGAAATGGCCCCTGGGGGCAAGGCCTGAGTCGATGTCGTTTTTCATTTCCGGGATAAGGTCCTCAAAGCGCCGTACATTGGCAAAATCCGCCTCGGTGATGACCGCCCAAACCAGATCAAGGGCTTCTTCAATCTTTTCGTCTAATACTTTGAGCCTGTAGATGAGCCAGTCCCTGCCGCCCAGGTCAAAGACGCCTGAGGGAGTTGCCAGGGTCCGCGCCATACCGGGAGCAAGGGAGCCTGTTTCCAGTATGGCGTGAAAATCCCCGGTGGTTCTGGCAAGGAGGCTTGAGACTTTGCCGTAATCCATGCCGGGGAGGCCCATCGCGCCTGCCGAGCGGGCGTACAGGGGAAACCAGGGGTAAAATCCGGGGGCGAATATATCAAGGGGAAAGGCGAAGTCCATATAGGTAATGCCGTTGGTAAAGAGGGGGTGGGTCATCACCGGAAGACCGGAGACATCGTAGAGTTTCCGGGGAACTTCTTCTACCGTGGTGTCAAGTTCCTTCCGGGAAAGATGGGGAATTGCCGCGAGGTCTTCTTTTTTGTCCTTTTCGCCCTGTATCGCCTCAAGTTTTCGTGACTGCTCCGCTATGGCTTCCCGTTCGGCACTGCTCATGGACCGGGCCTTTTCCTCAAGCCGTGACGAAAGTTCCGCTTCTTCCCTTGGAAGCAGGGTTTCGTCGGGTTCCACAAAGACCAGGGCCCGGTGGGGATTGTCAATAAGGTATTTCCCGATGAGGTCTTCAAAGTAACGGTTTTTCCCGGAAGCTCCCGTGATGCCGAGCTTTTCCTTGAGCAGGGAAAAGCCCGGTTCAAAGAGCAGCGAATCCCAGGGTTTGCCGCCGTGGAGCCAGGACCTGAGGGAACGCCTGAGCCACACCAGTGAATAGGGGCCGCCGGAGCGGCGTATTTCACGATGGGAGAATTCCATTGCCAAAAGTGCGGCCTCAATTTCTTCGCCGGGTATGCCTTCTTTGCGGAGCCTCTCAAGCTCATTGAGAATGAAGGGGCCGACCTTTTCCTTGTTTTCCCTGTCTACGCCCCGCAGCCCAACGGTAAAGACCGTTTCCCTGAGTTCGCCTTCGAGACCCGACGCCGGCGCCAAATCTTCGCCCAGGCGGGATTCGATGAGGGCCATGGTGAGGGGAGAACCGTCGTGGCCCATAAGGGTTTCGGCCAGGGCCGCGAGGGCAAGGGTCTCCCCGGTATCCGAGTAGTCCGAACAAAGCCAGGAAAGGAACACCGTGGCTTTCTTCTCATCGCCCCCCGCCGGGCAGGGTATGACCAGGCTCCGGGGGCTGTCCCAGGGTTTTGCCCTGGCTATGGTAGGCGCGGTCTTGCCCGTCTCAAGGGCCGAAAGGAATTTGTCGTTGAGAAAGGCAAGCTGCTTTTCCGTTGGGATGTTTCCGGCAAGGAAAATTCTGCAGTTCGCCGGAGCGTAGTAGGCGCGGTGAAAACTTTTAAGGCCCTCCCAGGAAAGCTCGCCGATGTTTTTGGGGTTTCCGCCTGAATCATGGGCATAGACCGTATCGGGAAGCACCGAGGCTACCGACCAGTGGCCCGCTGTGTTTTCGAGGGAAGAATAGGCGCCTTTCATTTCGTTATACACCACGCCGCTTATCTCAAGCCTTTCCCCGCCGGAATTTCCGCCGGGACCTGCCGGGGCCGGGGCAAAGAAAAGCCTGTGGCCCTCCTGCTGAAAGGTCCATTCGGCAAGAAGGGGCCTGAACACCGCGTCCCCGTAAACCGCCATAAGGTTAAAATAATCCCGCTCATCGGTGGAGCTTGCCGGATAAACCGTCTTGTCAGGATAGGTCATGGCGTTGAGAAAGGTCTGGAGGCTTCCCTGCGCCAGCACTATGAAGGCGTCTTTAAGGGGATAACGCTCCGAGCCGCAGAGCACCGAATGTTCCAGTATATGGGCCGCGCCGGTGGAATCGGCGGGAGGCGTCTTGAAGGCAAAGGCAAAAAGATTTTCGCTGTCGTCATTGAGTATATGAAACACTTCCGCGCCGCTTGCCTTGTGGCGCGCCCATATACCCCGTGCCCGGAGTTCTTCCAGTTCTTTTACTTCGATGATCTCGAATCCGCTTTCAAGCGTATCGCCAGGGCAGAGTGTGGTTGTCATGCTTGTCCCCATTATATAGAATTATACGACAATATCGTTGTCATCCAGAAGCAGTATATTTCCTTCTTCCCGGTTAAGCCTGAACCAGATGAGGAATTCCCCGGTAACATCGTCTACATCCCGTTTGGGCACGGCGCCCAGTATTTCCCCTTCTTCCCTGACCTGGGTCCCGCGGCTTGACGAAAGGTTGGCGTAGATTTTTTGGGCAAAGGCTTCGCCCTTGCCCTTGATCAGGACGGCTATATCCCTGTCCGTCATGGACCTGAGTTTTGCCTGGAGGGGCTTGTCCTCCGCCCTGACAACATCGTCTATGGTGTTGAGGCGCTCCTGCATCTCCCGCCCCAGTTCGGGATTCTCTTCTTCAAGCTCGCTGAGTAGGCGTTCCCCAAAACGCAGGTCTCCCTGTTTTAGTATGGCCGCAAGGGCCGCCGGGCCGTCAATCACCTCGGCTTCGGTTTTGCCGCCCAGGGCCCTGGCCTTTTCCCTCAGGCCCCCGGCCACCTGTTCGAGTACCTCGGGCGGGGTCCCGCCCAGGCGGGCGATGCGTTTTACTATATCGTACTTTTTGTCCGGGCTTATGTTGGACAGCGCGGCGGCAGAGCTTTTCGCGGAAAGGCGGGACAATACCAGCGCGGCGGCGGCGCTTCCCTCGTTCCGCAGGAGCAGGGCTATCTGTTCGCCCGAAAATTCCTCAAGAAACGAAAAGGGATGCTCCAGGCTTTCCGGGGCCGCCTTTCGGAGCAGGGCCTCGCCCTTTTCCCGCCCAAAGGCCTCGTACAGTATGCGCCGCGCCGCTTCGGGGCCGCCTTTCACCGTTCCCGAATACCCGGATGAACTTGCCAGAAGATCTTTGAATTCGTAGAGCGCGGCGTCTGCTTCCCCGGCGGTGATGCCCCTGATAGAGGCGATTTCGGCGCTTATCTTTTCGACCTGGTCCTTGTCAAGTTCCGAAAGGATACGCGCCGCCTCGGCGCTGCCTATGAGTATGAGGAATTTTGCCGCCCTGCGGTATTTGGATTCGTTCTGTTCCGCCGGGCTCTTTGGGGCTTTGAGGGTTTTGATAAACCCATTTTCCCCGCCCTCCGCCGCGCGCTTTCTTTCCGGGCCGCGCTTTTTCTCAGGCGCACGGCCTGTCCCCGCCGCGCGTTTTTCCGCCGCTGTGCGCTTTTCTTCCGGCGCGTGTTCTAATCCGGCACCTTTGGCGGCGGGGGGGCCAGCGTCTTGTTCCGGCCTGAGTGTCCTTTGATACGCGGCTATGCCCCGCGCCCGCCCGTCTGGGGTTTTGGATTTGGACATACGCTATAGTACGATGAAGGGGAGAACCCGTCAATCACACAGGCGCAAAAGGCGGCAATGAACGCGCATGGAGTTTATTCAACTTTATACAAGTATTATCAGATGATTTTTAATAAAATCTTCGGTTTTCTGTATTCCCTACCATAAGCAAACTATAATCAAGAAGATGAGTGGTACTAGTAGAGTTCTTGATGTTGTTAATGATTCAAGTGTCGCGTTTTCCATAAAAGAACAATTTGAGTTAAACGATATTCACTCCGATCCGTCCCAGCCCCTGGATGTTTTCTCCAGAAGAAACGCGAAGCCCATTATGAGGGAAGCCTTTCGCGTGGCGGAAATCTATACCAGGTCAACGGGCCTGGGCTGCGTTGTACTCGGCGACGATGTACGATCCCTTAACGATCCTGAAGGAACGGGAAATTTCTTCTGCCAGATTTGCAAGAAGTACCTGGGAAGCCCCGACATGAAAAAAAATCCCAATGCCTTCCCCTGTACCCAAAAACATATTAACGCCTATAACGAAACCAAGCATACGCGGGATGTGTGTATCTATACCTGTCCCATGGGCTTTATGTACTGGATATGCGCGTTTTTTATCTACAGCCGCCATGCCGGCGCTTTTATCTGCGGCCAGGCCCTCTGTGTGGACCATGAACAGGGCATCGCCTATCTTCAAACCATAAGCAAGGGTGAAATCTCCCGCGCCATGGCCGTAACCCTTCTCGAAAAGCGGCTGAACATTGATTATGACAAGGCCAGGAGCTTTGCCAATGTACTGCGCGCCTGCGCGAATCATATTCCCCGCAGGATTCACGCCCTGTATGATCCCCTGTCCAGGCGGACAAACAGGCGCAGAACAAGCGCGAGGGTAAAGACCACGCCCTATTCCCTTGAACGGGAAAGGCTGTTTATCGCCGCCCTCAGGCGGGGCGACGCTGATTTGGGACGGAAGCTGCTCAATGAAATGCTGGAGGGCGTCTTTTCAGGCGGTTCTGTTGATTTTGCGGCGGTGCGTTTCATCGCCATAGAGCGGGTCGTCTTTCTGTCGAGGATAGCCCGTAACAAAATCACCAGGGAGGATATTGAAATCAATGACCGGTATCTCCGCCGTATCCTCGAAGCCAAGGACATTGATGAACTGAAGGATATTCTCAACATAATTGTGGACAGCATGGCCGGAGACCTGTTTTCTTTCAGGGGAACCCGGCACGCCTCGGCGCTGCGCAAGGCTGAACGCTATATCTGGTCCCATTATACGAAAAAGGTGAAGCTCGCCGATATAGCGGCGGCGTCGGGACTTTCGGCCCCGTATTTCAGTACCATCTTTAAGGAAGAAATGGGCGAGAACCTTTCCGTGTACTTAAACCGCCTCAGGGTAGAAAAAGCCATGCACCTTTTGATTGAAAGTTCCCTGTCCCTCAACGAAATCGCCGTGTCCTGCGGCTTTGAGGACCAGAGCTGGTTTTCAAAAACCTTCAAACAGTTTACCGGCATGAGTCCGGGAAAATACCGGGAGACAGGCGCGGAGATAGCGATCTTCTAAAGGGAAAGACACTGCCTAAACGTGTTTCCTGCCCCCCGCCGGCTTAATCAGGGTGCCGCTTCTGTGGGAGAAACCGTAGGCCCGTTTTGCCGCGTCCAGAGGCATGGTGGCAAAGGAACAGTAATCTTTCATTTCGATGGCGTCAACAAGGCGTCCGGGTACGCCGCCGGCTTTCATGAGCAGAGAAGCCACGTCCCGGGGAGACGCGCCGTGCCGCCTTCCCAGGCCCACATAAACCCTTGCCGTGCCCCTGCCCGTTTCTTCGCGTCCCCGTAACTTCTGATGGGGCAGATGCGGTTTGGGCATTTCCTCAAATTCGGCAACGGCCCGGTAGCGCCCGCTTTCAAGAAGGCCGCCGTAGGCTTTGGCAATCAGGCGCTCGGCGGCCTTCTCGGCCCCCAGAGCGCTGACGAGGTCCCGCGCAAGAAGGGCGGTTTCGCTGTCCGGGGCAGCCTGGGTTTCGGCATTGTCCGTAACAAGGGAGGCGAGTATGCGTTTCCGCAGCGCCTCCATCACCTCGGGAACGGCGGGCAGTTTCATGCGGCCTATGCCGCTTCCTATGCTGCGCTCCATGCTCCGGGAAAGGTGGCTCATCCTTCCCCGTTCCTGGGGAAGCACAAAACTGACCGCGATGCCCCTCAGTCCCGCCCGGCCCGTTCTGCCTATGCGGTGCACATAACTTTCCCGGTCATTGGGGAGGTCCCAGTTGATAACATGGGTCAGCGCGGGAATGTCTATGCCCCTGGCCGCCACATCGGTGGCCACCAGCATGACGCTTCTTGAACGCGAATGTTCTTTTCCGGCCCTGAAGCGCCCAAGGGCACGCTCGCGTTCTTCCTGGCTTAAATCGCCGTGTATGGCTTCGGCGTCGTACCCCGCATCGGCAAGCCTTTTGGCAAGACTGTCGGCGCCCGACTTGGTGGCGCGGAATACAAGGCTGTAAAATTCTTCGGCACAGCCGGCGATGCGCTTCAGGGCTTCAAACTTGTCTTCTTCCCTGAGTATGATATAGGCTTGGTCAACCGGCGGCTTTTCATCTTCGCCGGTCTGGTCTTCGATAAAATCAACTTCCCCTATATGGTTGCGGACTATGTTCAGTATGGCCTGGGGCATGGTGGCGGAAAAAAGGGCAACCCGCCTTTCGGGGTTTACCGCCTTCATGATATGCTCCACATCCTCAAGAAATCCCATGTCAAGCATTTCGTCGGCTTCGTCGAGTATGAACCATTCGATACAGGAAAGATCAAGGAGCTTGCGTTCCATCAGGTCCATGACGCGGCCCGGCGTCCCGCATACAATCTCGGTCCCCCGCCTGAGTTCCTGAATCTGGGTCCTGATGGAAGCGCCGCCGTATACCGCGGCGATGCGGGGAAGCGCCGCGCCGGAAAGGGAACGTATTTCCCTGCTGACCTGGAGGGCCAGCTCCCTTGTGGGCGTAAGAATCAGTGCCCTCGGTTCTTTTGCCGAAGCAGTGATTTTTTCGACCAAGGGAATGCCGAAGGCCGCGGTCTTTCCCGTGCCGGTCCTGGCCTTGACGATGAGGTGCCCCGAATCGGCCATGAGGCGGGGTATGGCTATGTTCTGTATGGAACTGGGAGCCGTAAAGCCCTTGCTTTCCAAGGCGGCCAATACCCGATCCGAAAGGCCGAAGGAAGAGAAGGAGTTATGGGTTTCTGTATGTGTTGTTATACGCTAGCCGCCTGTTCATCCGGTCCGGGCAGTATAGACAGCTCGGTCTCCCGGTCAAAGTAACGGGCCTTGTCCATGTTAGGCGTAAAGACCGCGCTGCCGCCGACCTTGAAATTGTGATGGGGTTCGGTTCTGGCGACCAGGGGCTGGGTCCCCGTACTGAGCCAGAGATGAATGTCCGCGCCAAGGGGTTCTACCACGGTTATCTTGACCGGGATGCCGTCTTGTCCTTCGCCGGCATACGAAAGATCCTCGGGCCTGATGCCAAAGTAGATTTCCTTTCCGGCGTAGTTTTTAAGGCATTCGGCATGAGCGCCGCCTGGCCTGACGCTGAAAGTCCCTTCTTCGAGGATTACCGACCCTCCCTGTTCCGCCACCTTGACGGTGAGGAAATTCATGGGCGGGGAGCCGATAAAACCGGCGACGAATTTATTGACCGGATAATTGTAAAGGTGAAGGGGGGAACCTATCTGCTGCACCCTGCCGTCCTTCATCACGACGATTTTATTGGCCATGGTCATGGCCTCGACCTGGTCGTGGGTAACGTAAATCATGGTGGCGTTAAGCCTGAGGTGAAGGTCCGAAAGCTCGGCCCGCATCTGCACCCTGAGTTTCGCGTCAAGATTGGAGAGGGGTTCGTCAAAAAGGAAGACCTTGGGATAGCGCACTATGGCCCGTCCCACAGCCACCCTCTGCCGCTGTCCGCCCGAAAGGGCCTTGGGCTTCCTGTCAAGGAATTTTTCGATATCAAGAATGCGCGCCGCCTCATGAACACGCGTGTCGATTTCGTTTTTCGGCACCTTTTTGATTTTTAAGCCAAAAGCCATGTTGTCATACACGGTCATGTGGGGATACAGGGCGTAATTCTGGAATACCATGGCGATATTTCTGTCCTTGGGGGGAACATCATTCATCAGTTCCCCGTCGATATACAGTTCGCCTTCGGTAATGTCCTCAAGCCCGGCGACCATCCGCAGGGTAGTTGACTTGCCGCAGCCCGAAGGCCCGACCAGCACCACAAATTCCCTGTCCTCTACTACAATGTTGGCGTTATCAACCGCCTTGACATTGCCGTCATATACCTTGGTAATGCTCTTTAATTCAACCTTTGCCATTATGGCCTCCCTTAGAGGGGTATCTTATGGCTCAAGGATAAAGGGAAGGGGCGGCCTTGTCAAGGCGCCCG
>JAISDF010000052.1 GCA_031265025.1 Spirochaetaceae bacterium | reverse complement strand
TGGTCGCAGATATAGCGGGTCCCCGGAAAATCGTTCAGGTTGGCTTCGTCATGAAAGGGCCAGTAGAAGGTTGACCCTATGCCTTTTTGGGCGAGGAATTCCTGGGCGGCGTCCCGGTCCGGGGAATACAGGGACAGGTGGCTGGGGCAGACGCCGTTTCCCAGTTCGGGGAATACCGGAAGCGCGCCGGGGCCAAAGGGCGCCCTGGATAAAATGTACCGGTAATTGGCCCGGCGTTTTTGGACCAGGTCTTCCCAGGGACAGAGCTGTATCAGTTCCTCGGAAAGGCTGTCGCTCGCGTAGGCGTCGAACATGTTTCTGAGCCTCATCTCTGTTTCCCAGAAAATGGCCTCCACTCGTTCTTCCGAGGCATCGCCGCTCCGGTTTACAACCCGTTCCCGCTCGGCAAAACAGGCCAGCCTTCCCCGCATGTGTTCTTCTTCCACAGGAAGCAGGGGAAGTTTGAATGTTCCCTTCCGTTTTACCGCTATGCCTCCTGAGGCTACGCCCATCCACTTTCTGAAACTTCCGGCATTGTAATCCGCCATGGTTTCGATGCCGTCAGCGGAAAAGACGCTGTGGGTAATATCCTGAATGACGGCCACTCCCGCCCGGACGCACTGGGCCACAAAATCCCGGTCATAAAAGGAAAAGCCGTAATAGCCGCAGAGGCCCAGGACGGAAATCTCCGGTATGACATTCCGGTCAAAGCGGGGAACCAGATTTTCAGGCGAGATATCGTAAAACAAAAGCCTGTATCCGGCTTTTTTGTAGGGGGCGACGACGGTTTCGCAGGTATAGGCGGGGAGATAGGCTGTCTTTTTCGTATCCCTTGGCATGAGGTCCAGAAGGCAGTAATAGATGGCGCAGCGGCCGGACATGCAAAAACGCCGGTCATCGCCGCCAAGTCTCTCCGCAAGGCTTTCCGGGAAAGATACCCCCGGAGATGCCGGGGGAGGCTTTTTTTCAAGGCAGAACATGCCGCCGACTTTCAACATACTAGAAACTTTTTATGGTTTTTTCATCGAGCTTCTGTATTATCTCGCAGGCCAGTTTGACGGCGTTCTCAAAATCGGCGTATGCGGAAATGCCGTAGTGGGTATGGGCATAACGCACCGGGACGCCTATGACAATCACCGGCACGGCCTTTCCGGAAAGATGAATAACACCGCCGTTGGTTGAACCGCCTGAGCGCACCGCCTCCTGAACGGGGATGTTCTTTTCCCGCGCAACGGACAGGGCAAGGGCCTGAAAACGGGGATTGGTGATCATCTTCATGTCGATGTGCCGCAGCATGGGCCCCTTTCTGAGGGCCGTCTGTACCGCGTAGGAGTCTACCACCGTATCATCGGCGGGACAGCCTTCAAAGCAAATGGCGATGTCGGGTTGTACGGTCTGGGCGGTAAGCTCGGCGCCCCTGAGCCCCACTTCCTCCTGGGAGGCAAAGGCCCCGGTGATGCTTACGCCGGTTTTTTTGTCTTTCAGTTCGTCAAGGGCCGCGATAAGCGCCGCGCAGCCCAGGCGGTTGTCAAAGGCCTTGCCCATCATGGTGTCATGTTTTTCGTTGTACTCAAAACGCACGTCAGGAACCACCGGCGCGGCGATGGGAATTTTGTACTTCTCCTGTATTTCACCGGCGCTTCCCGCGCCCACGTCAATGACCATGGAAGCAAGATCGGGCGGGGCTTTCTTTTCGGCTTCGCTCAGGTAATGGGGAGGCTTGCTGGCAATGACGCCCGGAATCCACTTGCCTGAGACATTCCGTATCAGGACCCGGTGGGCGCTGACATTGGCGGGAACCCAGCCGCCAAGGGGAATGAATTCCAGGGTCCCGTTGGGCCGTATCGCCTTGACCATAAAGCCGACTTCGTCGCTGTGGGCGTCAAGCATCAGCACCGGAAGGCCCTCGCCGCCCGGACGCTTGATGTACAGGTTGCGCATAGCGTCTTCGGTAACGCCGCCCAGGTCTCCGCCGTAGCGCCGTATGAGCGTTACGGCTTCGTCTTCAAAACCCGAAACACCCGGAGCGTCCGACAGGGCGCCTATCATAGCCACTGTTTTCTGTTTATCCATCAGAGTTTTACCTTTTCAAATTCATCAATAAAATCGGCAAGATAATCGGTAAAGGTTTTGAGCATCTTGCGGCCCCACTGGGGAGTGGCCGTGTTGGGATGATCAGGTCCTATCCAGCCATTGTCCGTTACATTGGGGGTGAGCCGGGGAACCGATACCTGTACCCCTTTGAATTCCACGGAAAAGAAGCCCGTGGCCTTGAGTCCCGGCGATACATCCTTGAGTTCCAGGTCCCTGTTGATTTCGTTCATGTCCACGAGGCCGGGATCTATGCCCATGATGGCGGCTGTTTCCTCGCCGCCGCCGTGGCCGCCCTTCCATGCGGGGTCCATTTCCCATACATTAAGCCACCAGTTGAGCAGCGCCAGGAGGCAGCCTTCCCTGTTCAGGTCAAGGCCCAGTCTTTCGATGGTTTTGACATTGCCGCCGTGGCCGTTAAGCGCTATAAATTTTTTCGCCCCATGGAGCCTGAGACTCCCTATTATGCAGCGGAGGTAGCGGTAGAGTATGTCAATGTTGATGTCGATGGATCCGGGATAGGGTTCCAGGCTGTCGCAGCAGCCAAAGGGAATCGTGGGAACAATGAGGATATCCTTGTTTTTCTTTTCCAGAAGCTCAAGGATTTTTTCGGGAATCAGGGTGTCGGTTCCCAGAGGCAGGTGCCTGCCATGACATTCGATGCTGCCTATGGACAGGAGCACCGTGTCATGGGTCTTAAAATAGGCCTCGGCCTGAGGCCAGGTGATATTGGCTAGACGCATAACGTATCCTTACACAAACAAGCTGCCGCGTGCGGCATAACGGGAAGCGGGAAAGCCATGCTTCCCCGTTTCCCGCCTAATCATATTCCGGGAAAGGCCTACTGCCTGACCTGGACGTTTTCGAGCCGGTGATACCCGATGGGATCGGGTTCAAAGTTTTCAACCGTCTTGCTGCCGCCTACGCTGATGGGGGAATACATGACGGAGATATAATAGGTGAGGTCCGCCAGATGGGTGGCAAGGTCCCTGTAGGCCCGTTCCCGTACCGCGGGATCGGTATTGTTCCGGCCTTCCTCGATCAGCGCGTCGGCGCGGGGGTCGGTAATATAGGAAGTATTGCCGCCGGGTCCGTGTTTGGAGGAATGGCCGAGGGAATAATAGGTATAGTCGGCGTCCTTGGTTGAGGTTATCCAGCCAAAAAAGGCCATTTCATGTTCGCCGTTGTCGGTCTTGTCCCAAAAGGCGCCGGCTTCCATTACTTCAAGCTGGGCAGTAATGCCTACTTCCCTGAGCATATCCACGATGGCGGTGCTTACTTCGATTCTCTCCTGGTTGTTGTTTACCCAGAAGCTGGTGGTAAACCCGTTGGGGTATCCGGCCTGGGCAAGGAGCCGCCTGGAAAGGTCAGGATCATACTGGTCAACGCCGGCGCTGTAATAACCGTACACGCCGGGGGCTATGATGGCGTCGGCGGATTCGGCCGCGCCGCTTACCACCGTATCAATGATGAGCTGCCTGTCTATGGCATGGCTTATGGCCTGGCGCACCAGCTTGTTTCCAAAGGGCGTCTTTCTTATATCCATGGAAATGTAAAAAAGGCTCAGGGGCGGCGCCAGAAAGAGGGACAGCTTGTCGTTGCCGGTGATGATTTTATGGTCGTTGGTAGGAAGGTCATACGACAGATCGATTTCCCCGGTCTCAAGGGCTATGGTCCTCTGTGAGGCTTCGGGTATGACCTTCATGACCAGGTATTTGGTCCTGGGCGCGCCGTCATAGTAATCCTCAAAGGCTTCAAGCCTGGCCGAGTCGCTCTGGGTCCACGAAACAAATTTGTAGGGGCCAGAGCCTATGGGGTGTCTTGCCAGAATGTCGAGGCTTGATTCCGTATAGGCCTTGGGAACTATGGCGGCAAAGGGGACCGAAAGGTTCCTCAGCGCGGGCGCGTAGGGGGCGTGGGTATTGACCACCACCGTATAGGGGTCCTCGATGATGGTTTCGGAAATAAAATCCATCAGATAGGAAATCATGGAACTTGCCACCGCCCTGTCCAGTGAATACTTTACATCCTCCGCGGTCAGGGCGGTTCCGTCGTGGAATTTGATGCCCTGCCGTATGCGGAAGCGGTAAGACGTGGGGGAGAGCTGTTCCCAGGATTCGGCAATCTGGGGCACAACTTCGGAACTGGTCCCGTCAAATTGAACCAGGGTGTCAAAGATGTGATTGGTTACCTGGACCGCCGGTGTCTGCCGTCCCACATGGGGATCAAAGGATGTTACATCCGCCCCCTGGCCCCAGGTAATTGTGTCTTTGTAGCTGGAGCTTGCACTTTTGGAAGATCCGCCGCACCCGGTAAATACCAGAAACAGCAGAACCGTAACCCATAGAATACTTCGTTTCATTGTTTTCCTCCGTCAAAATATTGCAACCACATGGCTGTGGTAGTTACCGCGAGTCAGAACCGCCTGAGTCTTTCAGGGTACAGGCCACAAAATGCCCTGCCTCCCTTTCGGTAAATTCTATGTCCCTGCCTGTACAGCCCTCATGAACAGCGGGGCAGCGTTTGGCAAAACGGCAGCCCGGAGCGGGTTCTATGGGGGAGGTTAGTTCCCCTTTAAGAATGGTACGGGCAACGTTGAAATCCGGGTCAGGAACGGGAATCGCCGAAAGCAGGGCCTGGGTATAGGGATGCAGGGGGTTTTCAAAGAGCCGCCCGGCAGGGGCTTTTTCTACCATCTGCCCCAGGTACATGACCAGTATGTCGTCGGACAAATGTTTAACCACCGAGAGGTCATGGGTGATAAAGAGGTAGGTAAAGCCAAGTTCGTCCTGCAGATTCTGCATAAGGTTAAGAATCTGTGCCTGGATGGAAACGTCCAGTGCGCTTACCGGTTCGTCACAGATGATGAGTTTGGGATTCAGGGCAAGGGCGCGGGCTATGCCTATGCGCTGGCGCCTTCCGCCGTCAAGCTCATGGGGATAGGTGTTGACGAGCCTCGGGGCAAGCCCCACCATTTCCATGAGTTCCAGCGACCGCTTTCTGAGGCCCTCTTTATCCCATGTTGAATAGAGGCCCTGGATGAGCAGGGCTTCGCTTATGGTTTCGCTTACTGTCATGCGGGGATTGAGGGACGCAAAGGGGTCCTGAAAGATGATCTGCATGTCCCGCCGGGCCTTCTTCATCGCCTCCTTGCTGTAGCCGAGTATATCGTACCCCTCAAAAAATATTTTTCCGCCTGTGGGTTCATGGAGGCGGAGTATGACCCTGCCCAGGGTGCTCTTGCCGCAGCCCGATTCGCCCACGACGCCCAGGGTTTCTCCCCGGTTAAGCGTAAAACTCACATCGTCCACCGCGTGGAGCAGTCCCGCCTGAGTATTAAAATATTTTTTAAGGTGTTCCACCTTGAGAAGTTCGCCTTTTTCCATAACACCGGGCCTCCTTAATATTGAACGTATAACGCGCTTCCAGGACTATGCCGGAGCTATACCCCGGGTGAACCGGGGAGTCCCCTGTCCGCGTATACGCAGCGGACTATATGCCCGGACGCGCCGGCCGTTCCTCCGGCGGCGCGCAGCGAAGGGATGGCGGCCTTGCAGGCTTCGGCGGCATAATCGCAGCGGGTATGGAATTTACAGCCGGCGGGGAGGCTGGTGGGGTCAGGCATGAGGCCCTTGATGGGCGTAAGGCGCTTTACATCCTTTGCCAGGCTTGGTATGGAACCGAGGAGGCCAACGGTATAAGGATGCCGGGGATCCTTGAAAATATCCCTCAAGGTTCCGTATTCCACGATTTCCCCAGCATACATGATAGCCACATGGTCGCAGTTCTGGGCCACAACCCCAAGGTCGTGGGTGATGAGCAGCATGGAGGTGCGCAGTTTTACCTTGAGTTCCCGTATCATCTCAAGAACCTGGGCCTGTATGGTAACGTCAAGGGCGGTGGTAGGCTCATCGGCAATAAGGAGTTTGGGATTGCAGGCCAGGGCTATGGCGATGATGACCCGCTGCTTCATGCCCCCCGAAAACTGGTGGGGATATTCATCAATCCGGTCTGCGGAGATTCCCACCAGTTCAAGCATTTCAGACGCGGCCTGCCGGGTTTCCCTGGGCCCCATCCTGTTATGGGTCCTGATGACTTCCATGATCTGTTCCCCTACGGTCATTACCGGATTGAGGCTGGTCATGGGGTCCTGAAAAATCATGGAGACAAGGTTGCCCCGCACATCCCTCATTTTCGCTTCGCTCAGGGCAAGCAGATCCCTGCCTTCAAATAAAATTTTTCCGCCCCTGATTTCTCCCGGCGGATGGGGAATGAGCCCCATGATGCCCCGGGCAAGGGTGGTTTTTCCCGCGCCGGTTTCTCCCACAAGGCCCAGGGTATGCTGTTCCTGTATGGAGAGGCTGACGCCGTTAAGGGCTTCCACAACGCCGTCGTCGGTAACATACCGTATGGTCAGGTCTTCTACGCTGAGTAATTCTTTGGTTTCCATATCGCCTCGCTTAGGTTTTAAGCCGGGGGTCCAGCGCGTCCCGGAGACCGTCACCCAGTACATTGAGGGCGAGTATCGTAAGCATGATCCCCAGTCCGGGAATTACCGTTATATGCCACCCTTCCCGTATATAGGAACGGGCGCCGGAAAGCATGGAACCCCATTCCGGGGTAGGGGGCTGTATGCCCAGCCCCAGGAACGAAAGCCCCGCTATGGAAAGTATGGCCCCGGCCACGCCCAGGGTCGCCTGTACGATGAGGGGCGCCAGGGAATTGGGGATAATGTACTTAAAGATGATGCGGAAGTCCCCGGCCCCCAGGGCCCTTGCGGCCTCGACAAATTCCTGTTCCTTTACGGTAAGCACCGAGGCCCTGACCGTACGGGCAAAGGTGGGGATATAGGATATGGCAATGGCGATAAGCACATTAACCAGGCTTGTTCCCAGGGCGGCCACTATGGCCGTGGCAAGAAGCATAGACGGGATGGCAAGGAGTATGTCCATGAAACGCATGATCCCGTTGTCCATGGCCTTGCCGTAATACCCCGCCAGGGCGCCGAGAACCGCCCCTATAACCGTGGATATAAGTATGGCCGCGGTTCCCATAAAGAGACTGTACCGTACCGCCCAAAGCATTCTGAAAAGAATACTCCGCCCGAACTCGTCAAGACCGAGGGGATTTTGAAAACTCGGGGCCTGGAGCCTCATCCTGAGATTTTGCTTGATCACATAGGTGTTGTACACTTCGCGGCTGCTTACCCCGTCGATGATAAGGGTCGCCAGGGCAATCAAAAAGAGCAGAACCAAAAAGCCCATGCCTACCAGGGCGAGTTTGTTTTTTCTGAGCCGCCGCCACACCTCGCCCCAGAGGGACCGCTGCTTGTATTCACTCATGAAGACTTCCTTGTTCCCATACTTCTGTATTGGGACTTGATCCGGGGATCCACAAAGGCGTAGATAATGTCCACCGCCAGATTGACTATGGAAAACATCACCGCCATAAAAATCACCGCGCCCAGCACCATGGGCGTATCCTTGCGGGTAATGCCGTCCACCATGAGCCTCCCCAGGCCGGGCCAGGAAAACACCGTCTCGGTCAGCATGGCGCCGCCCAGCAGTATGCCGAATTCGAGGCCCACGGCGGTGATGATGGGGATGAGGGCATTTTTGAACATGTGCTTGCGGGTTACTTCCTTTTCGGTGATGCCCTTGGAACGGGCGGTAAAAATATAGTCCTGGCGTATGACCTCAAGCATGGAAGACCTGGTCATGCGCACCACCGTGGCGGCCACGCCGGTACCCAGGGTTATGGCCGGCAGTATGATGCTCTTCAACAGGGGAATAAAACCAATCCCCATGCCCTGGGAGGGGAGCAGCCCCAGTTTAAGGGCAAAAAGCAGGGAAAGGAGGAGGCCCAGCCAGAAATTCGGCATGGAAACGCCTATAAGGGACAGTACCACGGTGATATTGTCGGCGGCGGTGTACTGTTTTTTTGCCGATAATATGCCTACCGGTATGCCTATGACGAGGGCCACGACAATACCCGCGAAGGCCAGGATGCAGGTATTGGGGAATTTATCCCATACCTGGTCCCAGACGCTGAGTTTGTTCCGGTAGGAGATGCCCAGGTCCCCCCGGCACATGTTCCTGATATACGTGAAATACCGTACCAGGAGGGGATCGTTGAGCCCCAGTTCTTCCCTGACCTGGGCTATGGCTTCGGGGGTGGCCTGATCGCCCAGAATCATCCTCGCCGGGTCTCCGGGAGTAAGATTCATGATGAAAAAGACTATAAAGGTAACCCCCAAAAGCACAGGGACCATCAATATAAGTCTTTTTATAATATACCTGACCATAATGTTCCTTCTGAAAAGGGGAGAATAGCGCAAGGAAGCGAATTATTCAAGTATGCTTTACAAATACCCAAACCGATGATAAAATAACGCGATTTGTGTTAAAATCCCGCCCTGGCGGGGTATTAAAAGCTCAACTCGAATAACTTTAAGGAGGAGAAAATGCAAAAAGAAAATTGTGCGAAAAACCACTTGACAAAACTATGGGATTGTGGTTCACTCACTCACTCACTCACTCACTCACTCACTCACTCACTCACTCACTCACTCACTCACTCACTCACTCACGGGAAGTTTTGCGCTTCCAGAAATAAAAACGTCTAAGATCTGTGTATCCCCTCCCGGTTTGGGGATCAGGGCAGCGAAAGCCGCCGTCTTCCTTCTGGCGTTCAGCCTGATCGCCGCTTTTTCCGCCTGCACAAGTTCGCCGGGATCTGCCGCGCCTTCCTCCGCTGCCAGGAGTTCCCCTGCCGGAACCGAAGAACTGCCGGCGATACAGATCGTAAACAAAACAGGGTTCACTATTTATTATGTGCGGATAAGCCGGAGCGACAGCGACAGTTGGGGTCAGGATTGGCTTGGCACTGAGGTGCTGATGAACGGACGGTCCGTTACTTTTACCCTGAACGATCCCCTGAGCAGGGCAAATACCTATGACATCAGGCTGGAGGATAACGAAGGCGATACCTATACCAAAACGAATGTCCGGGTTTATGCCGGGAGCCAGATTGAATTTACCCTCCTTGATATGGATGTGGGGAATACCATTACCAATCCCAATCAGGGTAACAGGGATATGCCGTCGATACAGATTGTCAACAATACCGGGTATACCGTTTATTATGTACAGATAAGCCCGGTCGCCAGCGACAGATGGGGGGCGGACCAACTGGCCGAGAGGCAGGTTTTGCGGAACAGAGACAGCTTCCGCTGTTATTTATCCTATCCCCTTGATGTGGTCAACCGCTATGATATCAGGCTGAAAGATGAAGACGGCGATACCTATACCAAGACAAATGTACTGGTAAACGCCTCTTCCCGTATAACTTTTACCATCTCGGATCTGGATACAAATTAGCGCTGTACAGTAAAGCGTAAATCATTTTGAAGGCTTGTTCGATACCCGGCATGGTTATCGAACAAGCATGCTTTAACCGCAGCATTCCCGCTTTTCACGCATACCGCCGGACATTGCCGGAAAATTCGTTTCTCTTTCCGAATTTCCCTGTAACAGGGCGCGGCTTTGTTTGGTTTTGTTTGTAGTGGCTCTTCCTCACGGGTGTTCATTCGCGTATAGTAGGAGTATTATGAGATTTTTCCGGGCCTGCGTCATTTTTTGCTTCCTGGGTGTTTCCCTTTCCGCGCAGGAACTGCTTATTACCCTTGACGATGCCCTGGAGCGGGGTGTTGAACAAAGCCTCAGCCTTAAACAGAACCAGATTGACCTTGATACTGCCGCCAGAAGCGCCGGAAATCTTTGGGCCCAGGTTTTCCCCAGTATAAGTATCTCGGGCGGGATTGATTACCGGAACAGCCTCAGCGCCGCGCGGTCCCAGGACCCCTTGAGCTATACCGCCGCCGCTGATATTTCCCTTGAACTGACCAACAGCCTTGTTTTCTCCATGAGGAATATTTCCCTGGCCTATCAGACCCAGCTCCTCAGCTATGATCAGGCCGTGCGCGCCCTTGAGCTTACCATAACCAAAACCTTCTTCGGCCTTCTTGCAAGGCAGTCCCGGCTTGATATACTGGAAGAAGACCGCCGTCTTGCCGAAGCCCAGAACGAAAAGCAGGAGACCGCGTTCAGGAACGGCCTTGTGAGCGAACTGGTTACTCTCCGCAGCCGTCTTGCCGCGGAAGAGGCGCGGTTTGCCCTTTCCCAGGCCAGGGCCCAGTTCAACGCCGACCTGGGAAAATTCCTCGCCCTTCTGGGCTACGGGCAGAGGCCGGAAGCCAGGCTCGAAGGGGAGCTTGCGGTACAGGAACTTCATCCCGACGGGGAAGAACTTATCAGGGATTACCTGCGGAAGCGGCCCGACATAATCATGCAGCGCCAGAGGATAGCGTCCCTTGAAAACGCGAAGAGCCTGAGCGCGGTGAACAGCCGGGGTCCTGTCATAAGCCTGGGCGCCAGATGGAACGGCGGCTATGGCGATACCTGGAATAATTTTCCGGGAGATTTTTCCGACGCGATAAGCGGGAGCCTTTCTGTTCGTATTCCCCTGGACCCGTGGCTGCCCGGATCAAGGGGAGACCAAACCATACGGATCGCCGAAGGCGAGCTTGAAAAAGCCAGGCTGGAGCTCGAGGATATGGAACGCAACGGCATGGCGGAAATACGGTCCTACGCGGACAGCATAAACAATTCGTGGGAAAGCATAGAGATAGCGCGGCTTCGTTCCGAAATAGCCGTGAGGACCTATGAACTTTCCGAAGAGGGGTACAGGTCAGGGACTGTGGAATTCCTCGACTTGCAAAACACAAGGCAGGATATGGTGAACGCCAGGCAGCAGCTTCTTGACGCCGAGCTTTCCTACCAGAATCTGGTTCTGGATCTTGCGGCCCTCATCAACGTTAAATGGACGCAGTTGCAAAATCCCTAGATCGGAGGAAGCATGTCAAATCCTGAAAACAGGTCTCCAAAAAAGCACCGGCCCGTAACCCTGGTTATCGCG
>JAISDF010000023.1 GCA_031265025.1 Spirochaetaceae bacterium | reverse complement strand
TATGACCATTTTAAGCCCGACAGGGCGATGGAAAAATTTATCGGCGGCCTTAAAGAAAGCGGCTACGGAATATACCTCCTCTCAAACGCGGGCTTTTCTTTTAATGCTTTCAGGCCCTCTCTCGGCGCGCTCAAATACTTTGACGGCACCGTCATATCAGCCGAGCTGCGGCTCCTGAAACCCGACAAAGATATTTTTCTCGCCCTTCTTGAAAAATACTCCCTCAAAGCCAAAGAGTGTTTTTTCGTTGACGATATGAGCCCAAATGTCGAAGCCGCCCTCTATCTCGGTTTCAAGGGTATGGTGTATACCGGCAAGGTCAGGGATTTGGCCCGTGCGCTCTCGGAAGCGGACGTTACGGTCCGGTAAAGTTTTACGGTTGCCTTTTTGCGCGAACGGCTTTATACTGTACGTTACAACAAATTATAGGAGTATTTATGATGAAACGAAAAATCCGGTGTGTTGTGGTTCTTGTTCCTCTGTGCCTGGCTGTCCTGGCATGCGGTTCAAAGTCTTCGTCTTCCTCTTCCTCACGGGAGGCTGCGCCTGCGTACAATCAGTTGACTGTATATACGGCCCTGCCCGACCAGGAAATTCCCACCTATTTTAACGCCTTTGAAAAAGAGACCGGCATACATATCAATTATGTACGCCTCTCCGCGGGCGAGATGGCGGCCCGTATCGCCGTGGAAAAGAACAATCCCCAGGCGTCGGTCATGCACGGCGGTTCCAGCGATACCTATGTGGCCGCCAACAAGGACGGCCTTCTTGTGCCGTACCAGTCCCCGGAACTGACCAATATTCCCGCCCAGTACCGTGACTCCGACGGAGTGTGGAATCCGATTTATGTAGGCGCCATTGCCTTTGCCTGCAATACCGAGTGGTTCAAAGAGAACAACATGGCTCTCCCCACCTCATGGGCCGATCTCATCAAGCCCCAGTTCAAGGGACAGGTCTCCATGGCCCATCCGGCCACCTCAGGTACTTCCTATACCATACTTGCCACGCTGGTACAGCTTTTCGGCGAGGATGAGGCTTTCAGCTATCTCAGGCAGCTTAACGCCAATGTCCGCCAGTATACCAAGGCCGGCGCGGCGCCTCCCCAGGAAGTAGCCCTCGGCGAAGCCGCCATAGCGATCACCTTCTCCCATGACGGCCTGAAACCCAAGACAGAAGGCTACCCTGTGGAACTGGTATTCCCTTCCGAGGGAACAGGCTATGAAGTAGGCGCCGCCGCCCTTATCAAAGGCGGGTTTGAGCGGGAACAGGAGAACGCCAGGCGCTTTATCGACTGGTCCATGAGCGTCCGCTGTCAGGAACTCTATATTGATTCGGGAAGCAACAGGCTTCCGGTCAATACCCGTGCCAGGTACACCCCCGGCCTTGTCAGTCTTGACGACCTGCCCATCATCAATTATGACGCGGTATGGGCCGGAGAGAACAAAAGGGCCTTTGTGGAAAAATTTGACGCGCAGATAAGGGATCAGTCGGACCTCAAGTAATATGCATGAAGTTTTAAGGAGGCATCAATAATGGCAGACAACGCGGCTGGAAAGGCCCAGGGCAAAAAACTTACCTATCTGTCGGGCCGTAATGATATGACCATGCTGCTCCGCCAGCCGCTGCTGCTCGCGACCATTGTTATTGTCTTTGTCATGCTCCTGATCTTTGTCGTACTGCCCATCTTTAATGTATTCAGAATGGGCAGTACGGACAGAGAAGGACATTTTTCTCTCGGCAATCTTTTCAGTATCTTGGCATCGTCTTCGGAAAGGGAAACTTTTTTTAACAGCATGAAGCTGGGCGTCATAGTCGCGGTTCTTGCCACGCTTTTGGGCTACCTCTTCGCCTTTGCCATAACCAGGACGGAGATGCGGGGCAAGCGTTTTTTCAAGGCCATCGCCACCCTGCCGATTATATCGCCACCCTTTATTCTTTCCCTTTCCATTATTTTCCTTTTCGGACGCCAGGGACTTATCACCAGGGGGCTTTTGGGAATCAGGAATTTTGACGTGTACGGGATTCACAGCCTCATCGTGGTGCAGTCCCTTTCGTTTTTTCCCGTGGCCTATCTTACCCTGAGCGGCATCCTGGGATCCATTGACGATTCGGTGGAGGACGCCGCGTACAGCCTGGGGGCCACGCGGGGGCATATATTCAGGACCGTTACGCTGCCCCTGTCCCTGCCCGGCGTCATCAGCGCCATGCTCCTGGTGTTTATTCAATCTATGGAGGACTTTTCCAATCCCGCGGTTATCGCCGGAAGTTTTTCCACCCTGTCGGTGGAAGCGTACCGCATCATTACCGGGATGTATGACCTGCACCGGGGTTCCATGATGGCCATAGTCCTCCTCCTCCCCACGGTGATAGCCTATCTCCTGCAAAAATACTGGCTGCGCAAAAAGAGCTTTGTTACCGTTACCGGCAAACCCACCCAGAAACGGCGCAAGTTACACGAAAGGCATATTGTCTATCCCCTGTTTGCCGCCTGTACCCTGGTCGCGGCCTTTGTAATCCTCCTCTACGGCACAGCCCTGATGGGCGCGGTAGTGAGAACCTGGGGCATTAATTACGAACTTACCCTGAGCCACTTTGCCTTTGTGTTTTCCATGGGCGGAGACGCCCTGTGGAATTCAATAAAACTTGCCATATACGCGGCGCCTGTGGGGGGCCTTTTGGGCATGCTCATAGCCTACCTCACCGTCAGGGTGCGCTTTCCGGGAAGGCGGGCCATGGAAGTCATTTCCCTGCTTACCTTTGCCATACCGGGGACAGTGCTCGGCATAGGCTATGTGAGTTCCTTTAACCAGCTTCCCCTGCTCTTTACCGGAACGGCCTTTATACTGGTGGCGGCCTTTGTGTTCCGCAATATGCCGGTCGCCATAGAAGCGGGGACCACAACACTGCTTCAGATAGACAAGTCCATAGAGGAAGCGTCTTCCATTTCCGGCGCGAGCAGCGGCTATTCGTTCAGGCATATAACCCTGCCCCTGCTGCGCAGCGCCTTTTTCTCAGGCCTTGTCTATGCCTTTGTGCGGGCCATGACCGCGGTAAGCGCCGTCATCTTTCTTGTATCCCCCAGGTGGCCGCTGGCTACGAAGATGGTATTCTCCCTTTTTGAGGCGTCCAGGTATTCCGATGCCGCGGCCTATGTTACCATCATGATTGCCATTATCCTTGTGGCCATAGGCGTCATCAATCTTGTGGTGAAGATACTCCTTGCCCCGAGGGCCAAGGTCCCCAAACCCCAGGAAATTCAAAAAGCCCTACAGTCTTTCGCGTTAGCCAATGGAGGTTCCCGGCATGAGTGAAGATACATTGAAACCGCATGATACCGAAGCTATACGGCAGTTCAGCGGAAAAAGCAGCGGTGTAAGCCTCAAAGACATCACGAAAATTTTCCCCACCCCCGAAGGCAGGGGGGAGACTACGGCGGTAAACCATATCAGTCTCGACATAGCCGACGGGGAACTGGTAACCCTCCTTGGTCCCTCAGGCTGCGGTAAGACCACTACCTTGAGGATGATTTCGGGCTTTGAATATCCCACCGCCGGGCAGATATTCATAGGCGGCAAGGATATTGCCAAGGTTCCTCCCAACAGGCGGGGTATATCCATGGTGTTCCAGAGTTACGCCCTGTTCCCCCACATGAGTATATGGGATAATATAGCCTACGGCCTTAAGGTGCAGCGGCTTCCCAGAAACGAGGTGCTGGCCCGTACCAACAGGGCGGTTGATCTCATGCAGCTTGACGGCATGGAAAAACGCTTCCCCAATCAGCTTTCGGGAGGGCAGCAGCAGCGCGTAGCCCTTGCCAGGGCCATAGTCATTGAACCCATGGTGCTGCTCTTTGACGAACCCCTGTCCAACCTTGACGCCAAACTCAGGGTGCACATGAGGGACGAACTGCGGTCCCTGCAAAAAAGGCTGGGCATCACGAGCCTCTATGTAACCCATGACCAGGCCGAAGCCATGGCCATCTCCGACAGGGTAGTAATCATGAAGGACGGGGACCTCATGCAGACAGGAAGCCCCAAGGATATATATGAATACCCCGTCAGTAAATTCGTCGCCAATTTTATAGGGACGGCGAATTTCATCAGCGGAACCTACGAAGGCGCCGACGGAGACGCCGCCGCGGTCAGCATAGGCGGAAAGATTTTCAAGGTTCCCAATCCCGGCAAAATTCCTGTTGAAAAAGGCAAAGCGTGCTGCCTTGCCTTCAGGCCCGAATCGGTCAAGCTCTCAAAAGACAGCGAAGGCATCCCCGGCACGGTAAAGCGGGTTACCTTCTTCGGTTCCAATGTTGAATACGAACTTGACGCCGCGGGAACCACCCTGGTAATCGAAATATACAATCCCCAGCTCTATACCAGCTACAGCGAAGGAGAAAAGGTAAACGCCGTTCTTGATATTGAATGTGTGCGGGTGCTGCCTGACGTGTAGGGGGCTTCATTAGCGTACAGCCTCACTCCCTTTTGCCTTCAGCCTTATCGAGGAATTTTTTGTTGTTAATGATGAAGCGGCCGTGGGTTCCTTCGGCTATGAGCTGGTTCTGTTTGCCGTCGATTTCGTCATAGACCTGAACCTTGAAGACAAGACGCCGCCCGTCATTTTCAAACAATTCCCCTAAGGCCCTGACGGTCCGTCCCCTGGGGCTAGGGGCAAGATGTCTGATATTGACTTCCGTTCCTACTGTGGACCAGCCCTCGGGCAGGAGCGCTTTGGTGGCCCGGAAACAGGCGTTTTCAAGAAGGGCGACCACGCAGGGGGTGGCATAGACGGGCAGCCCTCCCGAGCCCCAGGAAGCGGCGGTATTGGTATCATCGACAACCGTTGACGATTCACCCCTGAGGCCGGGTTTAAGTATTTCGGTAAAATCCATGCTGCCGATTATACCGGTTTTGGCAAAAGAGGCAATAGACGGCTATTTCAACATCTCGTGAACCAGCTTGCCCTGGGCCTTGTCGAGGCGTATGCGCACCCGTTTGAGGTTGTGCTCGACCACATAGGCTATGGCGCATATTTCGACAAGGGTTCCCCCGGCTATTTCCCCGGAAACGTCCACCGTGGCGTGTTCATCGGCGTTGACCTTGTCCATGAGGTCTGAAATGCGGGCGGTGATTTTGTCTATCTCTTCCTCAAGACGCAGGGCAAGTTCGTCCATCCTTTTTTTCTGTTCACTGGCCGGGTCGGCTCCGGCGATAAAATCAAGGAGCTTCTGCAGTTTGGCCACGAGAATGCGGAGCCTGAGGTTAAGTTTTTCCTTTTCCTGGACTACGGTAAAATCAATGCCGCAGTGGAGCCTCGTGGCCCTGCCCGACTGGGTTCCTATGTGCGCCGCCTTTATGCCGTGTATGGCGTATATATCGCCGCCCGTTATGCGTCCCCTGTCGCCGAGTTCAACCCGCTGGAGCGAAAAGATGCTGGAGTTGAAAATTTCAGAATCAATGAGTACCGTCTCCCTGGAGGCCACATGGCAGTTGCGTATGAATCTTGCTCTGAGCGCGCCGCCTGTCTTCACCAGGGCCTTGCCCCTTCCTATGAGTCCTCCGGCGACGTTAAGGTCCTTTTTCGCGTTAAGCTCGGTAACGTCAAAGGTTTGTTTTACCAGGACGGAACCCCCTGAGTATACCTTGAAACCGTCGGCCACGGGTCCGTCTATGATCACGTCGCCGGGAAAATTTACATGGCCTGTGGCATAACCCACCTGGCCCTTGATGACCAGGACTTCGTCAACGCTGAGTACACCGTTCTCCCTGATGAGCCTTCCGTCTATGCCGGCCCGTATGTCCTCATCGCCTGAAACCGTATTGTTTCCGCCCCGTACCGTCTCGTGCCGGATGACCGTAAAGGGGATGTCCATTCCGTGTACGTCGGTTCCCTTTTTACCGGCTATACGCGCCTGTTTGGAGGCTATCACCTGGTCTTTATTCACCATTATATAGGGTGAAATATCCCGGTAATCCACCCTGAGCACGTCGAGTCCCGGAAGGCTGTGTTTTTCAAGTTCAGGATTGAAACGAAAGTATTCCGCTTCCTCGGACACGGGTTTTTCGCCCCGGGCTATGAGCACCTGCCTTTTGGGGCGGCCTGTTTCGCCTGTAACGGCCAGGGCGTCCCTGACGGCGTCCCAGAGCACCCCGCTGGTGATGTTGAAGCGCTTGAGGGCGTCTGTAACATAGTCCATATCCAGGGGCTGCCCCTTTGCCATGGGGGGAATAAAATCCGCCCAGGCTTCAAGGTTATCGTCCGAAAAGGTAATAACCACGGTCCCGTCATTGGGGTGAAGTCCCGAAAGTATGGTTTTCCGGTTATCGGTGTTTTGAGCTGTATTTTCCTGATTCTCCATCGCAACGCGCTCCGGTTCCCCTCTATAAGAGTATCGGTGAAAATTTCCGGGCCGCAAAGGGTTTATGCGGAAGCTATACCGGGTTTTATGTGTTATTACTTGAAATAAAGTACTCGTTATTGTATGTTTATGCGTGAACCGGGAATAATTATTCAGGTTCCGGAGCCATAGGTGAAAGAACGATTAACCCGTCTTAAATCAATCCGAAAACTCATCAAAACCTACCGTATTGAATCACAGGAAGTGCTGCTCGGCCATCTGCAGAAAGAGGGTTTCATGGTAACCCAGGCTACCCTGTCCAGGGACCTTAAACTGCTCAAAGTCGGCAAGATCTCCGACGGCAGCAACGGGTATATTTACACCCTTCCCGGCGATGACGAAAGGCAGGAAACGGAACGAACCTACATTCATGATTTTTTGCGGGGCTATATATCCATCGACTGGTCGGGGAATATGGTGGTGATACGCACCTATTCGGGTCATTCGGACGCGGTGGCCCTGGCTGTGGACAATCTGGGCCTTGACGATGTGCTGGGGACCATAGCGGGCAGGGACAACACGGTTTTTGTGTGTCTCAGGGAAGGGATTTCGGGCGAGGATTTTATGCTCCGCATGAAGGAGAGCATTCCCGAACTGGAAGACTGAACTTTCTTACATTGGAGGCTGTTTCAAAATTTCAAATTTGAAACAAGCTCACTGGAGTAAAAATGGAATTTATCGATCTGGACAAGACCGCGGCCTACGCGAACCTTTTAACCCACGCCCTCCGGGAGTATTCCTTTGATTACGCGAAGCTCGACGCCGAAAGGGTGGCCCGCTGCCTTGTTCCGGCCGGCGGGGGGCTCATGTATTCCTGGGCGGCCAAGGCTGTTGACGAGCCCGAAATAAAGCTGCTTCAGGCCCTTGCCGATGAACAGGAGCTTATTGGCAAGTACCGTATGCTCCTTGACGGGGAATATATGAACACCGGCGAACAGCGCCGGGTGCTGCACCACCTGCTCAGGGGCCGGCTCGGAAAGCCGGTGATTCACCAGGGGAAGGATCTGGAGCGGTTCTATACGGGAGAACGCGAGCGCGTCGCCGCCTTTGCGGACAGGGTGTCAAGGGGGGAGATCAGGGGCGGAAGCGGCAAACCCTTCGGCGCCGCGGTACAGATAGGCATAGGCGGCTCCGACTTGGGCCCCCGCGCCCTGTACCTGGCCCTTGAAAACTGGGCCATAGCCTCAGGAAGAAAGAACATGGACGCCGCCTTCATCTCCAATGTTGACCCCGACGACGGCGCGAAGGTCGTGTCTTCCCTTGATTTGGAAAGAACCCTTTTCATCCTGGTTTCCAAAAGCGGAACCACCCAGGAGACCCTTGCCAACGAACTCTTTGTCAGGGACCGCCTCAAAAAAGCCGGCCTCGACCCCGCGAAGCACCTGGTGGCGATAACCAGCGAGACCAGCCCCCTGGCCCGCAATCCGGCCTATCTTGATTCCTTTTATATGGACGATTTTATAGGCGGCAGGTATTCTTCCAGCTCGCCCGCGGGCGGCGTGGTACTTTCCCTGGCCTTTGGTTCCCGGAGTTTCGGGGAATTTCTTGAGGGCGCCCATGAGGCCGACAAGCTTGCCCTTGAAAGCCGCGTAACAGAGAACGCCAGCCTTCTTGCCGCCCTCATCGGCGTCTGGGAGCGGAATCTGATGGGGTATACGGCGACGGCGGCGCTTCCCTACAGCCAGGCCCTTTCCCGCTTTCCCGCCCATTTACAGCAGCTTGACATGGAATCAAACGGCAAAAGGGTCAACAGGGACGGCAGGCCCATAGCCTATGCCACAGGGCCCCTGGTCTTCGGGGAACCGGGAACCAACGGGCAGCATTCGTTTTACCAGCTTCTCCACCAGGGGACCGACATTATTCCCCTTGAGTTTATGGGTTTTCTGGAAAGCCAGAGGGGAGAGGATATTGAAGTTGAAGGCTCGACAAGCCAGACAAAGCTCAAGGCGAATCTTGCCGCCCAGATTGTGGCGTTTGCCAGGGGCCGGAAACTTGACCATAGCCAGGAAAACTTCACCAGGGAATTTCCCGGAGGAAGGCCCTCAAGCCTCATATACGGAAAAAAAGCGGAGCCCCGTTCACTGGGCGCCCTGCTTGCCCATTTTGAGAACAAGGTCATGTTTCAGGGTTTCCTCTGGAACATAAACAGCTTTGACCAAGAAGGGGTGCAGTTGGGCAAGGAACTTACCAAAAAGGCCCTCGCGTCCGGGAACCGGGGAAGTTCCGGCGATTCAGCCCTTGACGCCTACCTAAAACTTCTTGGCATACAGGAGGAATCATGAAGCAGACTCAGGCCCTCGCGTCTGACAGGACATGGACGGAAAAAGACCTTGGCGCGTTTCCCGGTTCGCCCTTTGCACGCATAGGCGACGGCTGGATGCTCATCAGCGCCGGAGACGGCCCTTCGGGCGGCTGGAATACCATGACCGCTTCCTGGGGCGGCCTCGGTGTGCTCTGGAGAAAAAACGTCGCCTTTGTTTTTGTCCGTCCGGGTCGCCGTACTGTAGAATACATGAACGGCGCAGGACAATTCAGCCTTTCGTTTTTTGACGAAGAATACCGGAGCGC
>JAISDF010000198.1 GCA_031265025.1 Spirochaetaceae bacterium | reverse complement strand
CCCGAAAAGAGGCCCAGCGCCGAACCGGCGAGGGCCGCGCCCGCTACGGTGAGGACGGCGATGGTCAGGGTATAACGCCCTCCGGCCATGATCCGGGAAAACACATCCCTCCCGAAATTGTCCGTTCCCATGGGATGGGCCGGGCCGGGCGCGAGAAAACGGTTTTCGGGGGCCATGTCGTTATATCCGTAGGGAAGATAAAAGACGCTGACAAGGGAAAGAACAAGAACAGCGAGGGCAAGGACGACGCCTGCCCGGAAATCATTGCTGCCGCGCATTACTGTACCCGTATGCGGGGATCTATAATCTGTATGGCGAGGTCCGCGGCCGTATTCGCCAAAATCACGATAAAACTTATGTAGGCTACCAGCGCCGCGATAAGCTGGTAATCCCTGGAATTGATTGACGCGATGAGAAGCCTCCCTATGCCGGGTATGGTAAAAACCTGCTCGATGACTATGCTTCCCGAAAAAACCTCGCCGACTATCATGCCGAGGAGAGTTACCGAAGGTATCACGGCGTTTTTGAATACATGGCGGAACAGTACGCCGTTTGGCGAACAGCCCTTGCTGCGGGCCGTGCGTATATAGGGGGAGTTAAGTTCTTTTTCCATTGAGGCCCTGAGGAATTTAACCAGTATGGCCGCGTTGGGTATGGCTATGGCCAGGGCGGGAAACACAAGATAAGCGGCAAAGGCCGCCGGGTTCTCCCGGTAATCGGTATAGGCGCCGGGGACAAAGAAACGCAGCGTAACGCCGAATATCCAGATAAAGAGCACGCCGAGAAAGAAACCCGGAAAGGAAATGTTCAGGGCGGTAAGGGTATGTATGATACGGCCGGGCAGGGACCCTTCCCGGCGTATCCCTATGAGCGAAAGGGGAAACCCTATGAGGGCGATGAACAGTACCGAAAGAAAGGCAAGGGCCGCCGTTACCGGAAGCCGCTCCAGAATCATACCGGCTATGGCCTCTCCCCGGAACCGCGTCGAATTCCCCAGGTTTCCGGTAAGAAAGCCCCCAAGCCAGGAGGCATAACGCGCGGCAAAACTCCTGTCCAGGCCCATCTCAAGCCTCAGGGCGGCAAGCTGTTCCTCTGTCCCCTCGGTTCCCAAAACCAGGGCCGCCGGGTCGCCGGGAATAAGGGTAAAAGCGGCAAAGGTAAAAAGCGAAACGAGAAACATGGTAATGAAAGTTACACAGAGCCGTTTCGCTATAAAACGCATGCCTAGTTAATCCGGTATACGGCGGAAAAATCCTCTACATAGAGCGGATAGTTCCGCGTTCCCCCAAACTGTCCCTTGGGAAAGGCCCGGAACCCCAGTATGTCCTGAATATACACCGCCGCGGCGTCGCCGGATATGATTTTCTGCGCGTCCCGGTACAGGGCGGCGCGCTTTCCCTCATCGGCTTCGTTCTGCGCCGCGTTGTAGGTCCTGTCATAGGCCTCGCTTTGGTAATTGAGGAAGTTGCCGCCCGCGTCGGAAAGGTAACGGGAAAGAAAACTCCTGGGCGACACATTGTTGGCGTCAAGGGAAATGACGGTGGCCTGGTAGTTTCTTCCCCGGTATACTTCGGAAAGCCAGGTCGCCCAGTCAACAAGTTTGATGGAAGCCCTGATGCCGCTCCGGGAAAGCTGTTCCACAATAACCTGGGCCGTGTCCACATGCATGGTATAGTTTGAAGGCACGGTGATTTCAAGGGGAAAGCCTTCCGCGTACCCCGCTTCGGCAAGGAGGCTTTTTGCCCGGCCGGGATCAAAGGCATAGGGGGTTTTAAGGCCGCTTTCGTAGTACAGCGAAAGGCCGGGGATGAGCGGGCTTCCCGAAGGCTCGCCCCTGTCGTAAAACGCCGCCTCTATGATACGGGGTATGTCAACGGCGTGGTTTATCGCCCGGCGCACCCTGATGTCGTCCAGGGGCTTTACCGCGTTGTTCAGGGCCAGAAGCTGCACCGCGTTGGAAGGGTTGGGAAGCATATCAAAAACAGCGGTATCGATCTGCGGCGCCAGGGCGCCGGTTATGGTCGCGCCGTCTATATTCCCCCCCCTGAGGGCAAGGAGCAGGGCGTCGGAATTGGCGAGGAACACTATAGTTACCCGGTCAAGTTTGGGGAAACCCTCCTGCCAGTACAGGGGATTTTTTTCGAGAACCATATTCTGCTGGGCCGTATAACTTTTTATCATAAAAGGGCCGGTTCCCACGGGATTTTTTTCCCTGTCAGGATTTCCGGCCGGCACTATGCCTATGGTGAGGTAGGGGAGGAATTCGGGATCAGGGGCCTTGAGGGTAAGCAGCAGGCCCCGCTCCCCCTCGGCGACAGCGCCGGCGATCTGGGTAAAGCCGGAAAAGCCCGCCTTTACGGCCTCCTCAATGGTAAAGACCGCGTCGGCGGCCCGTACCGGACTCCCGTCGTGGAACACTATATCCTTCCTGATGACAAAACGGTATACAAGACCGCCCTGTTCTATAGTATAGGATTCGGCCACGGCGGGAACGCAGTTTCCGTCGGTATCGGGTTTTACCAGACCCTCAAAAACATTGAACAGTATGCTCCTGCTGTCGGCCGTATTGGAAGAACTCACCGGGTCCAGGGTCGCCGGTTCCGACGTAAAACCGAAACGCAGTTCGGCACCGCCCGTACCACTGCCGTTACCGGCGCTGGCGGATTTTCCGCAGCCAAGAGCGGTCAGGGCAAGGGCAGACAGCAGGCACGTTATTCTTTTGTCCATACAAACTCCTCCGGCGTTAAGCCGCCCCATTATACCGGAGGGGCCCCTTTCGTTCAACGTGTGTATGGCAAGGCCGAGCTATGGACAGCGGCTCAGACCTGCCCGGCCGAACCCAGCACTTCCTTGTTTTTGTGGGCGTACATTTTCTTGAGCTCGTCCCTGGCGGGCCCCAGGTACTTGCGGGGATCAAACTCATCGGGCTTTTCGGCAAGAACCTTGCGTATCAGGGCGGTCATGGCAAGCCTGCCGTCGGAGTCTATGTTGATCTTGCACACCGCGCTCTTGGCGGCCCGGCGGAGTTGTTCCTCGGGGATACCCACCGAATCTTTAAGATGGCCGCCGTATTGCTCGATTGTTTTGACATATTCGATGGGAACCGAGGACGAACCGTGAAGCACGATGGGGAAACCGGGTATGCGCTTTTCAATTTCTTCAAGAATATCGAAACGCAGGGGAGGGGGAATCAGTATGCCGTTGGCGTCCTTGGTGCACTGTTCAGGTTTGAATTTCGTCCTGCCGTGGCTGGTCCCTATGGAAATAGCCAGGGAATCAACGCCGGTCTTCTTGACAAAGTCCTCGACCTCAGAAGGCTGGGTATAGTGGCTGTGCTCGGCGGACACATCGTCCTCAACACCGGCCAGCACCCCCAGTTCGCCTTCGACAGTGATATAATCCTTGCGGGAATGGGCGAATTCGCAGACCTTCTTGGTCAGCGCCACATTCTCGTCATAGGGAAGATGGGAACCGTCTATCATCACCGAGGAAAACCCCGTTTCTATGCAGTCCTTGCAGAGCTCAAAACTGTCCCCGTGGTCCAGGTGCAGCACGATAGGAATGTCGCAGCCCAGCTCATGGGCGTATTCCACGGCGCCCTTGGCCATGTTTTTAAGCAGGTTCTGGTTGGCGTATTTGCGGGCGCCCGAGGACACCTGCAGAATCACCGGAGACCTGGTCTCCACGCAGGCCTGGATAATGGCCTGAAGCTGTTCCATATTATTGAAGTTATAAGCCGGAAGCGCGTACCCGCCCTTTAC
>JAISDF010000188.1 GCA_031265025.1 Spirochaetaceae bacterium | reverse complement strand
TCCGCCGCGTCCCGGCCCAGCCTGATGTGGATCTCCCGGAACAGGATTTCGGGAGCCCTGTTTTCCGTAAGGGGCTTCTCCCCGGCAGGCGCGGGATTTTTGCCGGGCCCTTCCTCCCGGTCCCCGGAATTCGCGCCATCGGCTGCCGCCCGTTTCGTGGCGGCCCGGGTAAGTGCGGCCATATCCGCCAGGCTGCTCACCTTAAAGCCCGGTTTTTCCGGGTTCCGGTCCCCGGCGGGATCGATGCTTCCCTTGAAGGCCGCCATCTCGTCCAGGGTTAGGAGATCCCGGCATTCCGCCCAGGCCCGGGCGAAGAACACCAGGGGAATTTCCCCCTCATAATCCTGAAGGGTACCGAAGGCCATGTCGTTGCCCTTTCTGTCCTTGAATTCCCGCAGGGACTTGAGCAGGCCGGCCACCGTATAGCTTCCCTTTTCCGCCTTCCCCAGGCTGCCGCTTTTCAGATCCGCCCCGTACTTCCAGATATTGCGGAACTTGTCCCACTTCCTGTCCCGGACTTCCTCTTCCTTTGCCGCCGCGTCCGCATCGCTGGCGTTTACCCACTCTTCGGCAATAAAACTGTAGTGATCCTTCTCCTTCTGGTATTCTATCTTTCCCCGCAGAATCGCTACCTTGTCCACCTCCACCTGGTTCCCGCATTTTTCCCAGGCCCTGGCAAAGAAAGTTACCTCTATTTCGCCATTGTAATCCGCCAGGGTGGCAAAGGCCATTTTGTCCCCCTTGCCGGTTACGATGGTTTTAAGACTCTTGATCATCCCCACCAGGATACAGTTTCCGGTTCTGAAACTTTCGGGGTTAGCCAGATCCGTCTTTACCGTTTTCCGCCAGATCTCCCGGTACTCGTCCATGGGGTGGCCGGAGAAGTAAAAACCGATAAGTTCCTTTTCCAGCCGCAGTTTTTCTTCCCTGCTCGTTTCGGGAAAGGGATCGAATACAAAGTCCGGGTATTCCTTTTCCCCGGTATCGCCGAAAAGGCTTACCTGGCCGAATCTCTTATCGTCTTTGATGTTCCGGACATAGTCCACGGCCCTTTCCAGGTTCCCCAGAAGAGTCCCCCGGTTTTGACCCCTTTCCGAAGTCTGCCCCGGACCGGCCTCCAGGGTGTCAAAGGCCCCGGTCTGGATGAGCAGTTCCACTACCTTCTTGCCCACTTCCCTAATGTCCACCCGGTTAAGAAAGTCCATAAAGTCCCGGTAAGGGCCCTCGCCGCGGCCCTTCACGATCTCGTCTGCCGGGCCGTCTCCCAGACCCTTGATCCCCAGAAAACCGTAGATGATGCGCCCGTCCACCACGGTAAAGAGCTTGTCCGAGCGGTTTATATCCGGCGGATCGATGGCAAGCCCCATCTTTCTGGCCTCGTCGATACATTCGGAAAGTTTGTCCTTGTCGGTGCTGTGGATCTCGTTGGAAAGGTTGGCGGCCATAAATTCGGCGGGGAAGTTTGCCTTGAGGTAGGCGGTCTGGTAGGCCAGCACCGAATAGGCCGCGGCGTGGCACTTGTTGAAACCGTAGCCGGCAAAGGGAGCCAGAAGATCGAAAACCCTGTCGGCCAGTTCCGGCTGGTACCCCTGCTTTATCGCCCCCTGGATAAAGCGCTCTTTTTCCTTGTCCATCACCTCTTTTTTCTTTTTCCCCATGGCCCGGCGGAGCAGATCCGCCTGTCCCAGGGTGTAACCCGCCAGTATCTGGGCTACCTGCATGACCTGTTCCTGATAGGTGATGACCCCGTAGGTTTCTTTAAGAATTTCTTCCAGGGAAGGATCGGGATACTCGATGGCCCTGCGGCCCCACTTGGATTCGATAAATTGGGCTATGTTATCCATGGGTCCGGGCCGGTAGAGGGCGTTCAGGGCGATAAGTTCCTTGATGCTCGACGGCTTTGCCTGCTTGAGAACATTCCTCATGCCTTCGGATTCAAACTGAAAGACTTCAAAGCTCCTGCCCTCGCCAAGCATCCTGAAGGCCGCGTCGGATTCCTTCGCGCCGTTCTCGGGAACATGCTCAACACTGAAAGAGGCGTACTCTCCGCCCCTGAGTCGGATTAACGCTTCGGTGTGCTTGATCACATCCAGGGTCTTGAGGCCCAGGAAGTCCATTTTTACGAGGCCGCATTTTTCCAGATACCCCATCGTATACTGGGTGGCTACGGAGCCGGTCTTGGGGTCCCTGTAGAGCGGGACGTATTGGGCAAGGTCGCTTTTGCCTATGACCACACCGGCGGCATGGAGACTGGCGTGGCGGTTAAGGCCCTCAAGTTTGCGGGCCAGGGTGAAGAGTTCGGCATACCGGCTGTCCTGTTCCAGCTCGCCCAGCCTGGGTTCTCCGGCAAAGGCCTTTGCCAGGGTAACGCCGGGGCCGTTGGGAATGAGCCTGGTAATCATTTCCGATTCGGGTATGGGTATGGCGAGGGTCCGGGCCACATCCTTTATCACCTGTTTGGCCCCCAGGGTCCCGAAGGTAATTATCTGCCCCACCCTTTCCTTGCCGTATTTTTCGGTAACATAACGTATAACGTCATCGCGGCCCTCATTGGCAAAGTCAACGTCAAAGTCCGGCATGGACCTCCGCTCGGGGTTAAGAAAGCGCTCAAAGAGAAGGTCGTATTTAAGGGGGTCAATGTCGGTGATCCTTAAAGCATAGGCCACAATGGACCCCGCCCCCGAACCCCTGCCCGGCCCGACAGGAATATCGCGTTCCTTGGCCCAGTTGATAAAATCCGCCACGATGAGAAAGTACCCGGTAAAACTCATCTTGATTATCACGTCAAGCTCATACTCGACCCGATCCCGGATTTCGTCCCAGCGCGGGCCGCCTTCTTCTTTTTCCCCGGGGTAGCGGGCGGCAAGGCCGTTAAGGGCAAGATGGCGCAGATACGCGTCCGGTTCGGCAAAACCGGGGGGAATTTTAAATTCCGGCAAGTATTGGGGAAGGTCTTCTATCCTGACCCTGGGAATGTCGGCGGAACAGCGTTCGGCGATACGCAGCGTATTACTCAGGGCCTCGGGATATTCGGGGAAAAGGGCGGCCATTTCGTCCCCGTTTTTAAGGTAAAACTGGTCTCCGTAATACCGCTTGCGCTTTTCCTCGCTCCGCTGCTTGCCTGTGCCTATGCACAGGAGTATGTCATGGGAAGCGGCGTCTTCCTTTTCAAGGTAGTGGACATCGTTGGTGGCCACAAGAGGAATGCCCGTGCGCAGGGATATGCCCGCGATGGCGTCGTTTATATCTTTCTGGGACAGGGAGCCCTTGAGCCATCCGGCGGGAATTCCGTGGTCCTGTATCTCAAGGTAAAAGTTGTCGTCGCCGAAAATATCCCGGTAACGGCGGGCCTTGGCCTCGGCTTCGTCAAGTTTCCCGGCCCGGATGAGCCTGGGTATCTCCCCGGACACGCAGGCCGAGAGGGCGATGAGCCCGCCGTGGTACGCGGCCAACAGTTCCTCGTCAACGCGGGGACGGTAGTAAAACCCTTCCGTATAGGCGCTGGAACAGAGCCTGACCAGATTGAAGTAACCCTCCCGGCTTGAGGCCAAAAGCACGAGGTGATAGTACTTGTTGTCGTTCTCTGTGCCTTTTTTCTCGAAACGGGACCCCGGAGCCACATAAACCTCGCAGCCTATGATGGGCTTGACGGGATTTTTCCGCTTTACATGGTCGCCCTTTTCGTCAAGGGTTTCTTCGCAGGCGGCGATGAATTCCATGGCTCCGAACATGTTCCCGTGATCGGTCAGGGCAAGGTATTTCATTCCCAGCTTTTCCGCCCTGTCGGCAAGGCTCATCACCGAGACCGCGGCGTCCTGGAGGGAATAGTCGGAGTGAACGTGAAGATGGACAAAATCAGTCATAATACCCTGGCAGTATACCCTATTGCCCAATAATTCGCATAGATGTATACTATTCCCCAGAGAGAAATAATATGTCAAATTCAAACCGTAAGTATCAATTTTCCTGGGATGACACAGTCGGCGCCGATATGGGACTTGCCCGTCCAAGCCTTGGGCCCAATACGCGGGTAGAGGTGTATCGTTTGTTCCAGTTTACCCTGAGGGATATTCTGGAGCAGCGTTACGGAACCGAGACGGCCGATACGCTTTTCAGGGACGCGGGTGTCCTTGCGGGGAAGGCTTTTTTCGACAAATTCCTCAGCGGCGCCAAAGACGTGGGAGAACTGTCCACAAAGATACAGGAATCCTTTAACGCCTACGGCATAGGCATCTTCAGAGTTGAATCCGCCGAACCTGACAAGGGTCACTTCATTTTTACCGTTGACGAGGACCTCGACTGTTCGGGACTTCCCGACACCTCCGACGTCATCTGTGTGTATGACGAAGGCTTTATCCAGGGCATACTGGAATCCTTCAGCGGGAAAAATTTCAAGGTTGAAGAAGTAGACTGCTGGTGTACCGGATCAAGGACGTGCCGTTTTGACGCCAAGTACCGCAGCCCGGATCGGTAGGAAATGCCGGATACGCAGGAAACTTCTGCTCTTGAGCACATTATAAAACTCATTAACCACGGTCAGCTTCCCGAGCTTGACGAAAGCCTCAAGACTGTGCCGGGCCTTTGCGCCCTCCACGAACAGCTTGTCCAGATACGGGAGACCCTTTTCGCCTTTTCCTCAGGAGACCTTTCCCAGACAATAAAGAGCAGGGGCTTTATCGCCGGCTGCCTCAAATCCCTCCAGGCCCATCTGCGCCACATGGTCTGGCAGGTCAAGCAGGTAGAACAGGGTGATTTTACCCAGCGGGTTGAATTTCTGGGGGAATTTTCCGACGCCTTCAACAACATGGTTATACAGCTCCATGAAACCCTCGATGCCCTGCAGAAAAAAGAACACGCCCTTGAAATCCTCACCGCCAATCTCAGGAATGAGGTGAGCCTCCGCAACGAGGCCATGGACGCCCTCAAGGAAAGCGAGACCCGCTTTAAGTATCTGGCCAGCCATGATCCCCTGACAGGCGCCCTTAACCGGAGGTCCTTTCTTGACCGGGCCCTTGCCGAATTCGAGGCCGCGGCCATACGGCGTATACCCTGCTGCCTGGCCATCATGGACATTGATCTCTTCAAGATTTTTAACGATACCTACGGCCACCTGGCGGGCGACGCCATACTCCAGCATGTGGTAAGGATCATAAGCCATGTCCTGCGGAAAAGCGACTTTATGGGCCGCTACGGCGGGGAGGAATTCATTTTTCTTTTCTGCAATTCCACGCTTGAGACCACGGGCCGCATCGTGGAAAGAATACGCGAAACCATAGCTTCAAGCCCCCTGGCCTGGGAAGGCCGGGATCTGACCGTTACCGCGAGTTTCGGGATCAGCGTGGCGCCTGAAGGGAAAATTCCCCAGGACCAGGGCTTTATAGACAGGCTCATTACCATCGCCGACGCCGCCCTCTACAAGGCGAAAAAAGACGGAAGGAACCGTGTTGTCTGTCAGCAAGTAATCCAGGAAACCTGAAGGACGCTTTTCAATGAAAGTTGAACTTTTTACCCTTTGCGATTTTGCCCAGGAAAACGGCGGCAAACTTACCATCGTAGGGACCTTTGATACCATCATCGCCAGGGAATTTCCCTGCGTACATCCCCATCTCTCCATCGTAATCCGCATACGGTACGACCTGTGGGAATTCGGCAGGCACAGTTTCAGGATAGAAACCAGGGACCTCAACGGCGACATGAGCATAGAGCCTGTATCGGGGCATATCGAGGTAAAGGGCGTGGGCAACGCCAGCGCCGTCTCCCACCTGGTCTTTTCCATATCCAATCTGCGCTTTCAATCCAGCGGGGTTGTCAATTTCGTACTTTATATAGATGACAAGGAAATGACGTCCACGCCCCTCTACCTCAGAAGGGGCTAAAGTCTCCCCGGCCCCGCTACAGACGGCCGTTATGGGCAAGCGGAAAAAGGCCAGCGAGAACCGGGGGGTTCCGGACCATTCTATGTTTTTTCGCGGCATAATGGTATACTCCCCGGCATGAACATTGCCTTTGGCCACACAAACATGGATCTGGACTGCTTTGGATCCCTCATCCTCATCAAGCGGATGTTTCCTGATTTTGCCCTGGTAAGGAGCAATCTCATTCATCCCGCCGCGCGGACCGTTTATGATTTCTACAGCGACTATTTTGAATTTCTTGAACCGCGGGAACTGGAAGGCCGGCGCATAGAGCGCATCATCATTGTCGATACCTCCAGGGCCGAGCGGGTAAAAGAATATTTCAACCATATAAGAAATTCTGACCCTGAGATTACGGTCATCGACCACCACCCCAGGGATTCCGCCGACATACTCGGCGCCCAATACCAGGGCATGCTCCTCGGGTCAAACACCTCGTTCCTCAGCAAACTTGCCAGGGAGCAGGGCATACAGATCCGGGGCGAGGAGGCCACCATAGCCCTCACGGGGATTTACGCCGATACCGGACAGCTCATCTACGAGAATGTCAGACGGGAGGATTACGAGGCCGCCGCGTACTGCCTTGAAATGGGCGCGTCGCTCAAGCTGGTAAAATCCTTTCTCGAAACCATAAAAGAAGACCGCCAGATGACGGCGCTGCATGAACTCCTCCGTACCGGCGGTATACGGGATATACAGGGGCACTCAATACTGCTCAGTTACCTTGAGCTTGACGAAAACATTCCCGGCCTCGCGGCGGTGGTGGAAAAAATCATGTCCCTGGAAAACCCCGACGCCTATTTCGCCGTATTCTTCATCCCGAAAAGCAGCACCGCGCTCCTCATCGCGCGAAGCCAGAAACCGGGGATAGACCTCCACGAACTGCTTTCAGCCTTCGGCGGCGGCGGCCACCAGATGGCCGGTTCGGCAAAAATGGAGTGCCGGGACGGCAGGGCCTTTCTGGAAGAATTTACCGCGTATCTCGAAAAGTCCCTGGCTCCGGCAACCAGGGCCAGGGACATAATGACCAGGGGCGTACACAGCATCAGCGAAAACGCCTCCCTGCTTGAGGCTTCCCGCCTCCTTGAATCAATCGAGCATACCGGAGTTCCGGTGCTTGACTCAGGCGGCGGCCTGACCGGTTTTATCAGCCTCAGGGACATTATGAAAGGAAGAAAAGCCTCCCTCATGCAGGCGCCGGTCAAGGCCTTTATGACCAGGAATCCGGTCGTCTCCGACGGTTCCCACACCATGCGCGAAATTGAAAGGATTTTTTTCAAATACCGGATCAGCCACCTTCCCGTGGTCGAGGACGGAAAACTCTCAGGCCTTGTAACCCGCTGGGATTATCTCCAGCACAAAAAGAACCAGATGGGCGGAAGCGGCGCGATGCCTAACGCAGGGTAAAGCGGAGTCCGGCGGCAAAACGCCAGCCCTCGACAGCGGGCAGGCTTTCGCCGCTCCAGAGCCTGTACAGGGGGAACCAGACGCGGAGGTCAAAACCCAGAAGGAATTTTTGGCTTGCCGCAAAGTCCATGCCCGCGCCGGCAACGGGGAAAAGCCAGCGGCCCTTGCTCCAGAAATAAGAAGCGGTACGGGACGTTTCCTTGGCGGCGTCGTCCCTGTCCGCGCCCTCAAGACCGCCGGCTATGAGGCAGAGCCTTAAATCGGCGGCAAGCCCGCCGTAAGCCCTGAGCCATGTTGAAGAGCCGAGTTCCCGGCGGTACAGGGCCTGAAAACCCAGCACGGAACCAATGACCCTGGTAGAACGGTTTTCCTCGGCATAGGGATAGGGCCGCCCGGCGTTGTCGGGGAAGCCGTAATGGGTCATATAAAAATCCAGCGAAGTCTCAAAAAAGAGGCGCTCTCCAAGGGGATGGGCCGCCGAAACACCCAGGGAACCCAGTATGGGCATGGGGTCTCCCTCAAGGCCGTTGTCCTCGGGGATCACCAGCATCGAACCCCTGAACGACCACACGAGGTTGCCGAAAAAGCCCTGGGCAAAAAGGGCCGGGGCGCCGCACGCGAAAAAGAGAATCAAAACTATACGGCAAAGGCCGGGTCTTCTCATATTCAATAGTATATCCCAAACAGAACCTTTTGTCAGGGAGCCAGTTTCAAAATAGTATATTTTGAAATTACCCCGGAACGTTAATTCTTTTCCATGACCATAAACCCGGCGGCGCCTACCAGAAGGCCGTCCTGCTCTTCCCAGAGGGCAATGAGCTTTGTTCCAAGAAAGGCAAAGCCCGTATACACATAGGATTCAGGCAGCGGGGGAAGCGAAAAATCCTCAGGCGGTTCGTCAGGGCCGGCACAGACGCCGCGCCCGTCGGGGAACGCCGCGTAGGCCCTGTTTCCGTCCCACCAGGCAACAAGCTCCGCCGCGCCGGGACTTTCAGGCGAAGTGTTGAGGGCAAAATAGCGGGGCATGGGCCAGAGGGGAGAGAGGGTTTTCGCGACAAGGAATTTATTTTCGCCTGAAAGGGCCGCGAGCTTTTTAAGGGCCTCAGCGAGGGCCTTTGGCGCCGTATCAAGACTCGCGGGAAGGCCGGCGCTCTGAAAGGCCCCGATACTGCTCGGTTCAGGAGCGGCGCTTAAATCGGACACGGCGTAATAGTTCCGCGCTCCCTGTTCCGTGTTCTTCCGCACGCCCCGGAAGTACCATCTCCGGTCATTACCCAGCTCAAGCTGTTCCACATCCCAGCCGCCTGACGGGGCAAGGGAGGCAAAGGCCGGGACTTTAAGGGCCTCCATGGCGGGATAATCCCTGTTCAGGGCGAAAACTCTTGGGTCAGGCAGGGCTCCCCCGGGCGTATCCGAAAAAAAATCGTCCCGGTAGAGGAGCGCGGCAGCCTGTTCTTCAAAAGGAAACAGGGCGGCCACGCTGAAACGGGACCAGTAGTCCCTGTCGGTCAGGGCGTACAGGGCAAGCCTTTGGCCGGACCTGGGCCGGAACACGATAAACCCGGACCTGTTCACGGCAAGGACCAGTTCCCCGTCCCCGGCCAAAAGACCCGCGCCGTGGCGGGACAGGGGCCAGGGAGCATAGGGAGGAACAGAGGCGGCCAGGGGGCCGTCAATGTGCAGGGGCCCCGTGTCACCGAATTCAAACCAGAGCGGATTGGCCCCGGAAACAAGAATCAAATCAGGCTCGTCAGTGTCCCAGCGGCCGCCCTCGCCCCGCTCAGGCGGATCTTCTGTTTTCCCGCAGGAAATACCCGCCGCGGCAAAAACCAGCAAAACAAGAATGCCGGGCAGGGGTATTTTTTTCATCTTCATACATGGATAGTGTATTCCATACCATTGCTTGCCTCAAGGCTGTTCCGGCCCGGCGATCTTAGTAACTGTCTCCAAATCCAGCCCGGTAATCTCGCTGACATCCTCCGGGGACAGCCCCTTCGCAAGGGCCTTCCGGGCAGTCTCCTCACGGCCGCTTTCAATGTATATGCCGGAATGACGCGGCGTCACTCCGGGACATTGCCGGGCAGCCATACAAAGCCGTCCCGCGACACTTTGAGTACGCCCTGGGGCGAAACCAGGGTGTCCACCCAGGGGGCGGTTTTAAGTTCCCACAGGTCCCCGGCGGGGGGAGGCTTGGCAAAGGGGCTTGAGGCTGCCCAGGGGCCGGCCGCGGGAACCGGGACGCTTATGGTTCCGGTATATGCCGAAACCAGGCGGCGTCTGTCAAAGCCCGACGCTATGGTTTTCTCGGCCACGCCGGTCCAGTCTACGAGCCAGGGATCATCGCGTATTTCCGGGAGCGGCGCTGAGGACGCGGCGTTTCCGCCGGAAAAAAGGTCCCGGAAACGGGGCCAGTCAAAGCGGTCAGGGCCGCGGGAACTCCCCCAGCCGAGGCGGGCAAGTTCCCGGTAGAAAAAAGCGTCTATCCCTCCCTGCCAACTGAGCGTTACCCTGTCTCCTGAGCAGTCAAAAGGCAGTATGGCCCCGGCCGGACGGAAGACACCCTTTCCGCAGCCCAAGCCGGGCCAGTGGGGCCAGGCAAGAACCGCCCCGGTCCAGGTTTCGCCGCTTTCTATGCTGACCATGCCAAGGCCGCTCCCGGCCTCCTCCTGCCGCCAGCGCCCGTCGTTGTCCATCCATTCAATATGCCAGGAAAGGGACCTGAGAAAGGCCCAGGACTCAGGCAGGGGAGGCGCCGTAAGCGTATAGGATCCGGGGATGAGCGGCCCTGAGCAGGAAAGCAGGAAAAAAAGCGCGGGAAAAACCGGGAAAAACCCTTGGGAATATTTCATATATAGTATAAGGCCCCATGCTGAAGATTGCTTTAATTATAAAAATGTAGCATACTGTATGCGATATGCCTGAAACTCAAGAAT